>NZ_LZMG01000119.1:0-985 GCF_001673615.1 Mycobacterium sp. 1245499.0 | reverse complement strand
TGATGTTTCGGCACGGGGTGGCCACCCGCACCGGGATCGACATCCCGCTGGCGCGGATCAACAGCGTGGAATTCCGCGACCGCATCACCGAGCGGATGTTCCGCACCGGGACGCTGATCATCGAATCGGCGTCACAAGATCCGTTGGAGTTCTACGACATTCCGCGGCTGCGCGAGGTACACGCGCTGCTGTATCACGAAGTCTTCGACACCCTGGGTTCCGAGGAATCGCCCAGCTGACCGAGCCGGCCTGCCCGGTTGCGCCAGGCGCGCAGCAGCGTGACGTTGTCCTTTTCGATCTCGTCCTCGAAGATCTCGGCGATGCCGCCGGCGGTCAGCGCGGATTCCAGCGCCTTCTCCGGGTCGCGCGCGAACTGGTCGGGGAACACCCAGCGCCTGAACGCCCAGAACCGGAACGCCATCTGCAGCAGGTTGCCGATGATGTAGGCCGAGATGAAGTCGGCGACGTTTTCCACCGCCAGCGACACCATGGGCTCGCGTAGCTGCAACACGTAGCTGGAGAACCACAGCGGCGCCATGGACAGCAGCACCCCCACGCCGCTGAACGCGAAGAACAGCAGCGCCTCGTGGTGGCGCTCGCGGCCGCCGCGGTTGCGGAAGCTCCATTCCCGGTTCAGCACGTAGGACGCGATCACCGCGACAATGCCGGCGATCACCTTTGCGGTCACCGGTTTGGGCTCCAGAATTGTCAGCTTCAGCGTGTAGAAAATCGCCGAGTCGATGACAAATGTGGTTCCGCCGACGATGGCGAATTTGATCAGTTCGTGGTGGCGTAGCAAATAGGGCTGCATAACCCTAGGCAGACGCGAAATCGTGGCTTCGGCGAAGGACACAACACGTCAGTGTACGGACGGACACAAATTCGACGCAAAATTGTACGTAACAATTCGGTGTCGGCCCCGGTCAACACGCCTTTAGCGTCGGGAGTTTCGCCGTGACACCATGATGGCCGTGCCGAGTACACG
>NZ_LZMG01000118.1:0-8742 GCF_001673615.1 Mycobacterium sp. 1245499.0 | reverse complement strand
CCCGTGGTGCCGACGACGGGTACGCGCGGATTGCGTTGTGCCGCCCGCTGTGTGACGCGGTGCAGCACCGTCGACCGCTCATCTTCCGGAACCTGGTCGAGCTTGTTCACCACGATGAGCGACGCCGCGCCGTAGCGCACCGGCGGCAGGGCGCCGCGGTCGACGGTGCTGCACCGCGTCACACAGCGGGCGGCACAACGCAATCCGCGCGTACCCGTCGTCGGCACCACGGGTGGCCAGATAGACCCGGCACTGCTGTTCGACGCCTCGGCCACGTCCGGTCAGGTCGGGCAACTCTCGTTTCTGGACCTGGCGGCCGATCACGAGCACGAGCACGTGCACGTCCACGCCGATGCCGTCACGGTCAGCAGCTCCGGTTGCGTGGACCCCGATGCCCTGGTCGACCTTCTCGAAGAGCCGCCGCCGCAGGTGTTCAGGCTGAAAGGCGTCGTCGCGGTGCGGCACCGCACCACCGTCCGGGAGTATGTCGTCAATCTGGTGGGGAGCGGAATCCACATCGCGAAGGCGCCGCGGGGAGCCATGGCCAATTGTCTGGTGGCCATCGGGATGCATCTCGACGTTCCCGCCGTCCGCGCCCGGCTCGACAACGCACTGCAGCCCGCGCCGGGGCCGGCGCCGGCGCAAGCCTTGCGGCGGTTGGAGCGGTACCGGCGAATCAGCGTCTGAGAAAGGTCCGGCAAGATACGGGTCGATGTCATCTTCGCTGGGCGACGTGCTCGCCACCTTGGAGCTCGAGAGGGTCGACCAGTGGCTCTTCGTCGGGCAGCAGTTGCCCGCGCCCGCCAACCACATTCTGGGTGGCCATATCTCCGCTCAGGCTTTGTTGGCCGCAAGCCACACCGCGCCGGGCCGGGCGCCGCACAGCGTCCACACGTACTTCCTGCGGCCCGGCGATTCGCGTCGGCCGGTGGACTTCGAGGTTGTCGATCTTCAAGAGGGCCGGACCTTTTCGGCGCGCCGGGTGACGGCGCGCCAGGACGGCAAGATTTTGATGGAAGCGATGTCATCGTTCAAGGTCACCGATTCCGCAAACGCGCAGGTCGTCTACCAACCGCCCATGCCGGCGGCTGCTGCCCCAGAATCCCTGCCGTGGGTTGCGCCGCATCTGGCGGAGTCCGACGAGAGCGCCCGAGGGCGGTGGGCGAGCCTGCGCTGGTTCGAGCGGCGCATCATCGACACCGAGGTCGCTCCGCCCGCACGCGCGCTGATGTGGTGGCGCCCCGACGGGCACGTTCCCGACGATCCGGTGTTGACCGCAAGCCTGGTGGCTTACCTGTCGGCGGTGACGTTGACGGAGCCGGCATATGCGGCGCGCGGTGGTGTCGGGGCGTCCGCTCAACGAGACCATTCGGTGTGGTTTCACGGCCCGGCGGCGTTGTCGGATTGGCTGCTCTATGACCGGTCCTCACCAAGTAGCGCTGGTTCCTTGGCGTTGGCCAGTGGGGCCATGTTCAACCGCAGCGGCGCATTGGTATGCACCGTGAAGCAAGAGATGTATTTCCCGCCGCACACCGCCTAAGGCCCTCAAGCGGCGCGTCGCCAAAACTGCTGTCCTGTAAGTATATTCGTCACCGTGATGTATTGCTGGTGAAAGGCCGGGGAACGGGGGGTCGGGGCCCGCGGGCCGGATGGGGCGCCCGGTGCGATGGTCGTGCGCGACACGAAGTGTGACGAAGCTCAACCAGTAACAGTGACGTGGGTCATAGCCCTGCCGACGTCAATCGGGTCATCCTGGCCGTTCGTTCGCAAATCTAACGGCTGGGAGCGTTATGGCCGACCTCAACTTCGCCTATGATCTGACCCTCGACGAGGCGCGCCGACGCAGCGCAGTGGTCGAGGCGATGACTGACGACTGGGACCCCATTGCCGTGCTCGCCCAGGAAGAACAGGCCTACGAAATGTTGTACTCGAATCTGGACGACGAGCAGCAACGGGTGTACGACGAGTTGGTCCGCGCCGGCGTACTGCCCGAACGGACGGCCGCTCGTGCTGCCGATTGATCCGACCGCCGACCGTGCCCGCCGCGCATGGTTGCCCTGCCCGCGCTGCGATCACCGCGCGATTTGTGGCGATTGCCGAAGCAGCCGTAACTGCGATACGCACTGGCAGTATCTGCTGAGCAACAGGGGCACGCTGGTGCACTTGCAGTGCTCGGATTGCGGTCACCTTTGGTCGACCGACACGCATCGCCGCACGCGCCCCATGCGGTAGCGGACCCTGGCCCTGAATGCGTAGGGCCAATGACGCTGCTGATGCAGGATTATTCGTCACAGTGACGTATTCGCCAGGATTGACAGTGGGGAGGGGAGCGGGCTCACCACAAGCTCGACCGCACCAAAAGCACCGGGGTTGGCTTCAAATGGCGCGAAGGCCGTCATACTGACAAGCGTGACGACAAGCAAAGCGCGGGACACATCACCGAAGCAGGTGTGGCTAACGCCGAAACAGCAGCGCGCCTGGATCACCTACATGCGCGTGCAGCTGCGAATGAACTACGAGATGAACCGCCAGTTGCAGGCCGAATCCGGATTGTCGCTGGCCGACTACGACGTGCTGGTCGCACTCAGCGGTCACCGCGGCGACGGCATGCGTGTCAGCGATCTGGCGGCGCACATCGGCTGGGAGCGCAGCAGGCTGTCACATCAGTTGCGGCGCATGGAGGAACGCGGCCTGACCGAAAGGCGGCCAAGCGTTGGTGATGGCCGGACCACCAATGTCGCTCTCACCCCGCGTGGGCGGCAGGCCATCGATGAAGCCGCTCCCGGTCACGTCGACCTGGTTCGCAGGCTGTTCTTCGATCCCTTGCCGGAGAACCTGCTCGCACCCTTCACCGCTGCCCTGGAGCATATTCATGTCAACCTCAATCACAACAGCTCGCTACCGCCCGCGCTCAGCTAGAATTAGGTGAAACATCATCTAATTGAGAGGGTCGCCACGTGAGCGATGTCATCAGCCATCTGATGGAAACCAACCTGCTGGCCGTATTCGACGAACGTGACCCGCAGCGCCGCGCCGAGGCGATCGCCAAGACGTATGCGGATGATGTGCAGTGGATCGACGACGAAGGTACCGCGTCCGGTCATGACGAATTGAACGCCAAAGCCGCTGCGCTGCAGGTTAAACTCCCCGGCCTCCATTTCGTGAAGGCGGGTCCGGTCCGCCAGACTCGTGGACTGGGGTTTCTGGCGTGGGAAGTGCGTACCCCGGACGGCAGCACTGTCGCATCGGGCTTCGATGTGGCCGAGATATCCAATAAACGGATCGTTCGGTTGTGGACGGTGTTGAACACGCCGGAATAGGTGATAAATCACCTACGTTGTATTGCGGCGACGCACACCCGCTAAAGAACGGAGTCCGATCATGGGACAGCTCGACGGCAAGACGGCACTGCTCACCGGTGGAACCTCGGGGATCGGCCTAGCTACGGCGCAGCGGTTCGTCGACGAAGGCGCATACGTCTTCATCACCGGTCGCGACCGCGCCCGCCTCGACGAAGCAGCCGCCTCGATCGGCGCCCATGGAGTGCAGAGCGATATCAGCAAGCCGGGCGATCTGGATATCTTGGCCGCCGAAATCTCAGCGCATGGGAAAGGGCTTGACGTGGTCTTCGCCAACGCGGGCGGTGGCGACTTTGCGGCCCTCGCCGATGTGACACCGGAACACTATCGGAACAACTTCGACCGCAACGTCGCCGGCACGGTGTTCACCGTCCAGAAGACGCTGCCGCTGCTCAATGAAGGCGCGTCGATCATCCTCGCCGGATCCACCGCGGCCTCCGAAGGCGTCCCGGCGTTTGGCCTCTACGCGGCTTCAAAGGCGGCCATCCGGTCCCTTGGCCGCACCTGGGCCGCGGAACTCGTCGACCGCAAGATTCGGGTGAACACCGTCGTTCCCGGCCCGATCGAAACTCCCGGACTCGCCGGGCTGGCACCTGGGGACCAGAAGCAGGATCTGCTCGACGGCATGGCCGATCAGGTGCCGATGAAGCGGTTAGGACGCCCGGAGGAGATTGCCGCCGCGGTGCTTTTCCTGGCGTCTGATCAGAGCAGCTTCATGACCGGCGCGGAGCTGGCTGTCGACGGTGGGCAGATCCAGCTCTGACTTCGACGCCGCGAGAACGTCCCGGCTTGCAATGCGGATGGATCGCCGAATAGTCCTGCGCCCCACCGCTATTCGTCACAGTGACGAATAGCGGTGGGGCGCGGTGAGGACGGGGGATGGGGATACCCGCGTTCGGTGCGGGCATTTATCGCTTCGTAGCCCACCCGTGCGGTGTTGGCTTGTCCGCCACTGGTGATTGGATCGGGAAGGCACCCCGAGTTGCCGCCGGGCCGCCGGCCAACGCGTGAGACCTTCGAAGCGCTTGCGGGACATGGGTATTCGTCACAGTGACGAATTGATGTCTGCGGCAGGAAGGCGGGAGGGGCGAGCGAACACCCATTGCGCGCCGCAACATGCCCACTTGGCGGTCGTCGCTCGAATGGACCGTCCGCCATCGATTCGCGGCGCCCGGACTCATCGCCCGCCGATGACGCTTATCGCCGCGGCGGCAGGCGACGCTGCGCTGAGGTGCGGTCGAAGGCCCAAAACGGGTGGTCACCGCCGTGGTCGGGCGTGAGCTCGCGATTCGCTTTTGCCGATAAGCGACATTATGTCAGGTAAACTACGCCACGCTCATCCGATGAATCAGACCTGCCCCGACTGTCGGTCTCAACGCATCCCGCGGTTGTCGCAGTCAATCTGGCGGCATTCAAATTCTGTAGCGCGAGCGAGTGGCAAGGGCGGCCACCGTTCATCTTCTGCGATCCGGGCCGCGCTGAGCGCGAAGCACCGGGGCGAGGGGTCCAGGCGTGGTCTGTCGACACGGGGTTTGCGTGAGACGGCGTTCAAGCGTCGCCTCGTTGATGATGCGCTGCGGGGCGTCAGTTGGAACTTCGCGCGGGGTGAGGATGGTGAAGTTCATGCGAAGAAGCTCGTTCTCGGGCAGTTGGCGATGATTTACGCCGACCACCCTGACTTTGATGCTCGCTGGGTGAGCTGACACCCAGGCGTTGTCTCGTTTCTAGAGAAACGAGACAGGGTCGACAGGCACTCCCCCGCTCTGAAATGGCAGTTCAAGTCGTCTCAAATCTTGTCTCGAATCTCTCCGCGGCTATCGGCCTGGCTGGCAGTTCGGCCGATGGGAAGTACGGCGTGGTTGTGGCCACGGACGCGGGGGGCCATCATGACCCTGACTCGATCCCCCAACTCCGATGAGACGGACATGCACCACAAGCTGGCGGTTCCCTGCATCCGGCTGCCAGGTCCATCGCGAAAGGACAGCCGCAGCACGTCGCCTACACAATGCCGCGTAGGCGGGCCGCAAGCGCACTCTGGTCCTCACCGAGGACGGGCACTAACTATGGGAGGTGTTGCGAACCCGGCTGCACGCCTCCGGCCTCTTCGCCGACCTTGACGCGCAGCAACAGGAGACCTTGCTCGCGCTGCTGACGAAAATGCAGACACCGCAACGCCGATAGCGGAGCAACGCACGCCGACCACGGGATACACGATGTCGCATGGCTGAATGGATCGCAGTTCGGAGTGCTGAGCTGCGAGGGAAGCAACGACGACTCCAACGTCGAGATCACCGGTGCGGTGATCCCGCTCTCCGAACTCAAACAGATCGACATCGCTATCGAAGATCAGCGCTACGACGAAGGATCGCGACGCGTGACCCAATAGACTCGCCGCGCCACCTTCACCTTCAGCGGAAAAAGGACTCACCTTGAAGTCAACAGAAACACCGGACCGGCGACCCGATAAGACCGGCGACTTCATCGATCAAGTCCTGCTGGCACTTGTCTCCTACTGCCAACCAGGCTGAAGCAGCGGGGGCCCGCGAACACCCTTGCGCGACTACTTACGACGCCGAAAGCATGTGGCGGTGGGTTGCAGCACTCATCGAGGACGACGACGAGACCGCGGAACGCGTCCAACGCCAGATCGGCGACTGCCCGCGCTGCCTCCGTGCCGTCGCGGGCGGCCTCGCCGGCTTTGTCGGCGGCATCCTCATCGACCGCGCAGGGCGAGACGTCCCACTGCAAGTCGCTCAGCACTACCTCGCCGAGGTGCTGTCCTCGCCCGACATCATTTAGGTGCAACAGCGAAGAGGAATGCTCCGCTAAAGATTCGACACTGAAAGCGGGATGGGTGGCCCAACCTTGTCGAGTAAGAGCCGTTTCGCTACACGCACGTAGCGCCCCAACGGGCGGTCGACGCCCTTTAATTCGAGAAATGTTTGCAACCGCATCGGCGCGGGCCCAGTGCATGCGCGACGCCATTCCCCTAGCAAGCTAACGAAAGCGTTCGGCATTCGCTCCCCGCATATGCCGTCAAACACTCGTAACTCGTGATAAAGAAGAATTCCGGGCGCCCTCACATTCGCACCGAGTTGGCCTGACTGCAACTTGATGTCGATATCAGCAAACACGGTCACCGGTATGCCGGCATTGGGAACTACCACTAAGGGCACGAAAATTGTGTTCGGGCCGAGTGTCTGCTCCCCCCAGCCATGTTCCACGAGCAACTTCATCGTGGATTGCAATTGCTTGAATTTGTGATCGACGAATGTTTCTTTAAGGTCCGTTTGGTAGTCGTCAGGGTCGGCGAATCCTTGTGCCGCATCAGCGTCGAGCCAATGATTTGTTGCGTCGACCAGGATGCAGGTGTTGCCGTGGAGCAATACCCAGTCACAGACCGACCGGGTATTGCCTTTACTGCTCCATGCGTGCTGCATTTCCTTTTCGGTGATTAGCGTGATCGCGCCGCGGGTGCGCCGTGCCGCCCGACGAAACAAAGCCCCGACGGTGGCCTCGAATACGTAGTTCATCGCCTGGCTGAATTGCTCTCCGATGGGCGCCTTTTCGGTTCCAAAACCGAAGAATGTCTGCCAGTAGAGTTGCGAACCGCAGAAGCGATCGAGTACCCACAGGGGTCGCAGCACTATGTACTCGCCGGGGATGACTTCTACAAGTGGCCGTTCGGTGAAGGTGTACCTGCGGTGCGCGAGCGATCCGCTTTTCCGTTCCTTAGCGAGCCGTTTGCGGTACTCATTGAGCGGCAACACAGCCGAAGATTTCAGCAACTCAGCAGCAGCCGGGGCGATCGGGGGCCCTAAGGAATCTGCGCTGATCGCGACGGCGCCTGATTTCGTGCGATCCCATAACAGTAGACCCATACGAATCACGTCGCGTAGGGGCGCATTCGTCGCGGCCGCGAATGCTTCCTCAGGTGTGTCACCAATGAGGTTGTGAGGCGCAGCCTCGGGCCACCCCTTGAACCAGGTGTCATAGGTGTCGGCCAGGACCGTGTGGGGCACCCCGGTTGCAGCGGTCTGCATCCGCGCGAATTCGTAAGGCAGTTGCCGGCGGAGTTCCTGTAGGAGAAACTCGTCGTCGCCCATCGCGGTGTTGTAGGCGTCGAGTTCCTCGCCGCTGGGCGGCCACGACGTGAAGAAGTCCGGTCGTTGTTGGGCCTCTTGGTCACCGTTGATGGACAGCACTAGGCGAACGAAATCGTCTCGACTCAATGCGGCGAGGTCCGCTCCACCGCGGTCAGGTTCGGTACACCATTCGATGACTTCGCGGATCAGATGGTTCAGCGCAGGCGGCGGCATGAGTCGACTGCCCTGTGCCAGGGGCTCTTGAACTTTGACGGCCAGATCACCGGTCAACTTGCCGACGAAACGCTTCTCGAAAGCGGACTCCCGCGAATACAGAGCCTCCGTGTCGAGCGCGGCGTATGTCGAGCAGACGAAATTCAGAGTAGGGCGCAGTCCGTAGCCGCACAGCAAGGCTTTCCGACCCGCCTCGTCAAAATGCTCCACTCCAATGCTCGTCGCTGTAATGCACTGCGGCCCAAGGTCCATTGCGAACAATTTCAGGAAGGACTCGTACTGTTCCTGAGATGCAAACCACGGCGGAGCTTCCTTCGGAATGCCTGGATCACCTGGTTTGGGCATAAATGAAAACGCTAAGCCCAGAGCCCGATCATCGTCGCGTTCGGCACGCCGAGTCGGGCTGAGGTTTCATTGAGAACTACGCGGGCATCGACACAGCCTGCTCGAGCGGCGGGCCCAAACGCACTACGTGGTGTCGTTCACGCGAAGTACACGGCGCTGACCGCACCGACTCGTGCGTGATCAGCCAGTACGTTGGTTGGGTGGTCGCCTACAGTGTCCGTAGCCGCAGGATCGCTCGAGGCTTGTTGGCGCTGGTGTGCGTGGCTGCGGCGGCCGCAGGTGTGGTCGTCGCGTGGCGCATCGAGGAGCGGGCACAACCGTGTTGGAGTGTGCGGCAATTCATCGAGTTCAACCGCGATACGCAGGCCTCGCTGAAAGCCAAGACGCGGTTCGCGCCGCCCGGCTCGTATGAACCAGACGTGGTACCGGCTGCTGGCGACTACCAGGCCTGGCTCGACGGTCTGCAGCAGCGCGCCGACGAGGTGACTGCACCTGAGCTGTCGGCGCACGCGCAACGGGCCGCGGCGCTGGCGCGCGAATTCATGAACGATGCCAACCAAATGAGCGCCGAACTGGACAAACAAGATCCTTTGAAACCGCAACTGCCACCGTCGGCGAAGGCGGCAGGCCAGGTTAACCGCGAGTTCGGCGACGAGTTGGCCGCGCTGGCACGCGCCTGCCCGATCTGAGCGCGTCGGTAGCCCACTCGCGCTTCGCTG
>NZ_LZMG01000117.1:0-18429 GCF_001673615.1 Mycobacterium sp. 1245499.0 | reverse complement strand
GCTCCGCCGCGGCGATCAGCGCGCGACGGTGGTGACCGCCCGATCGATCGGTCCGCTGGGGCTGGCGGGACGGCAGGGTTCGCAACCGGTGCCGGGCCAGTTGCGGGTGCTGCCTCCGTTTCTGGCCCGCAAGCACCTGCCGTCGCGACTTGCCAAGCTGCGCGAGATCGACGGCCTGCTGCCCACGCTGGTGCGCGGGCAGGGAACCGAATTCGACTCGCTGCGAGAGTATGTCGTCGGCGACGACGTGCGCTCGATCGACTGGCGCGCCACCGCGCGGCGCGCCGACGTGGTGGTGCGCACCTGGCGGCCCGAACGCGACCGGCGGGTGGTGATCGTGCTCGACACCGGCCGCACGGCGGCGGGTCGGGTCGGTGTCGACCCGACCGCGTCCGATCCGGCCGGCTGGCCGCGGCTGGATTGGTCGATGGACGCCGCGCTGCTGTTGGCGGCCCTGGCATCGCGGGCCGGCGACCATGTCGACTTCCTCGCCCACGACCGGGTGAGCCGGGCCGGTGTGTTCGGCGCCTCGCGCACCGAACTGCTTGCCCAGCTGGTCGACGCGATGGCGCCCCTTCAGCCGACGCTGGTCGAATCCGATTGGCGGGCAATGGTTTCCACTATCGGACTGCGCGCCCGCCGGCGTTCCCTGGTGGTGCTGCTGACCGACCTCAACGCGGCCGCCCTCGACGAGGGCCTGCTGCCCGTGCTGCCGCAACTGTCGGCTAAGCATCGTCTGCTACTGGCCGCGGTTTCCGACCCGCGCGTCGACCAAATGGCCGTCGGGCGTTCGGACGCCGCGGCGGTCTATGACGCGGCGGCCGCCGAACGATCCCGCAACGACCGCGGCGCGATCGCCACGCGGCTGCGCCGCAGCGGGGTGGAAGTCGTCGACGCGCCGCCCACCGAACTGGCACCGGCGCTGGCCGATCACTACCTGGCGATGAAGGCGACCGGGCGGCTGTAGCGATCGCCGCTCAGCGGGTCGGGACGAAGTCCGGCGCGTCCTCCATGTCACCGCTTTCGCCGGCCTGCACGCCGCGGCGGCCGAAGTAGACGATGTAGGACAGGAACGCCACCTCGGCGAGGACGCCGATGCCCACCCGCACGAACGTCGGCAACGGTGACGGCGTCACCAGCGCCTCGATCAATCCCGAAACCAGCAGCACCGCAACCAGACCCACGGCGACCGAGACGACGGCACGCCCCTGCTCGGCGAGCACCTGCCCTCGGGGCCGGTCGCCGGGGGCGATCACCGACCAGCCCAGCCGCATTCCCGTTGCCCCCGAAAGGAATACCGCCGTGAGTTCGAGCAGTCCGTGCGGGGCGAGCAGACCCAGCAGCAGGCCACCCTTGCCGGCCGGAAACATCAGGCCGGCAATGACGCCCAGATTGGCGGCGTTCTCGAACAGCACGAACGGGATGGGCAGCCCCAGCACCACGGACAGCGCGATGCATTGGGCGGACACCCAGGAGTTGTTCACCCAGATCTGCAGCGCGAATGCGGCGGCGGGATGTTCGCTGTAATAGGACTCGACATCGTGGTTGACCAATTGCGCGATGTCACTGGGCGTTCCGAGGGCGGACTGGACGTCGGGACTGCCGGCGACCCACAACGCGACGATCACGACGACGGCGAAGAACGCCGCCGCCGTGGCCAGCCACCACCGCCAGGTGCGGTACGCCACGACCGGGAAGGACACCGTCCAGAACCGGGTGAACGCGCTGCTCAGTGGCGCGTGGGCGCCCGTCACCGCCGAACGGGCCCGCGCGACCAGGCTGGAGAGCCGACCGATCAGCAGCGAATCCGAGGACGCCGAGCGCAGCATCGACAGATGGGTGGAGACCCGCTGATAAAGCTCGACGAGTTCGTCGATTTCCGCACCCGACAACGACCGGCGCCGCCCGATCAATCGGTCCAGGCGGTCCCAGGTAGGGCGATGGGCCAGCACGAACGCATCGACATCCACCCTGGGCAGCCTAATCGCATTCCCGGCGCGGCAAAGTGCGGCCGGCCACGCGGGCCCAACCTGTACCGTTCGAAGTTATGTCGGAGGTGGTGACCGGGGACGCTGTGGTGCTCGATGTGCAGATCGCCCAGCTGCCGGTGCGGACGCTGAGCGCGCTGATCGACATCACGGTCATGGTCATCGGTTACCTGCTCGGCCTGATGTTGTGGGCTGCCACCCTGAGCCAATTCGATACCGCGCTGAGCAACGCGATCCTGCTGATTTTCACGGTGCTGGTGATCGTGGGCTATCCCCTGGTGCTCGAAACGGCGACGCGCGGGCGCTCGGTGGGCAAGATCGCGATGGGGCTGCGGGTGGTGTCCGACGACGGTGGCCCAGAACGCTTCCGCCAGGCCCTGTTTCGCGCCCTGGCGGCGCTGGTGGAAATCTGGATGCTGTTCGGCAGCCCGGCCGTCATCTGCAGCATCCTGTCCCCCAAGGCCAAACGGATCGGCGATATCTTCGCCGGCACGGTGGTGGTCAACGAACGCGGGCCCCGCCTCGGGCCCCCGCCGATGATGCCGCCGTCGTTGGCGTGGTGGGCCTCGTCGCTGCAGCTGTCGGGGCTGTCCGTCGGCCAGGTCGAGGTTGCGCGCCAATTCCTTTCCCGGGCAACGCAGCTCGACCGTCAGCTGCGCGTGCAGATGGCATACCGGATCGCCGGTGACGTGGTGGCCCGCATCGCGCCGCCGCCACCGCCCGGCGCCCCGCCGGAACTCGTGCTCGCCGCCGTCCTCGCCGAGCGGCACCGTCGCGAACTGGCCCGGCTGCGCCCCGCCATGCCCGGGCCAGGGCAGACGGGGCCGGCGCCGTGGCCACCGACCGCCCCCGCCTACGGCCCCCAAAGCTGGCCCGGCCCGCCGCCGCAAGTCCCCGGATGGCCGGACCCGCGTTCGAATCACCCCGGCCCGGGAGACTCCTCGGCTCCGGGCGGTTTCTCAGTACCGCACTAGCCCGCCACGCTCGCCGCCATCAGGGCGACGTCGGCGATCAGCAATGCCCATCCGCACAGCGGGACCGCGATGCCCCAACGGCGCTTGGCGGTGAAAATCGAGACGATGATGGCGAGGACGGCGACCGCGGGCGCGCCGTAGAACGCCACGCCGAAATTGATCCCGCCGTGGCCCAGGTTGGGACAGCTGCGATCGCTGCAGCCATCGGTGCTCATGACCGCACCCAGCGCGAAGAGCATCACCAGGGCGGCACCGGGCACCGTCGCCAGCGCCAAACCCCAATTGACCCACGGCCGGGCGTTGGGGCGCCGCGCGCCGCCGGGTCGCCCGTACGCGGCCGGGCCCGCGGGGCCGCCGCCCACCGTGAGGTTGTTGTTGGTGTCCATCCCGATAGCTGGTACCCGCGTCCGGCGCATGCAAACCGCGTCGCGCCCCGGCCGTGGGTGGGCAATCACCGATCTCCGCAGCTCAGCGGCCACGCACGCGCCATGTTAGACATATCCAGTTGCATCGCGATAGTTTCCGATATATCGTGATGTTTCGTAGCGCGCGATCGGTGCGCGACCCACCAACGTAAGGACACACCAATGAGCAACCCATTCACTCCCCCAGAAGGTCCATTCGCCGGCCGACCCGGCTTCGGATTCGGTTTCGGCTCCGGCCCGGTCGACCGGCGCGCCCTGCACGAAGCGCGGCGCCAGGCCCGCCGGGACTTTCGCGAGCATCTACGCGACCACGCCGGCAGCCACGACGGCCCGCTCGGCTTCGGTCCCGGTTTCGGCCCGGGCTTCGGTCCCGGTTTCGGTCCGGGCTTCGGCCCCGGTGGCCGGCGCGGCGGATGGCGCCGTGGCGGCCCGGGTCGCGGCAAGCGCGGTGACGTGCGAGCCGCCATCCTCAAGCTGCTGGCCGAGCGGCCGATGCACGGCTACGAGATGATTCAGCTGATCGCCGAGCGCAGCAACGGACTGTGGAAGCCGAGCCCCGGTTCGGTGTACCCGACGCTGCAGCTGCTCGACGACGAAGGCCTGATCACCGCGAGCGAAACCGAAGGCAGCAAGAAGCTTTTCGAGCTGACCGAGCAGGGCCGCACGGCGGCGGAGAAGATCGAGACCCCGCCGTGGGACGAGATCACCGAAGGCGCCGACCCGGGGCACCTGAATCTGCGGGCGGCGGTAGGCCAGTTGTTCGGCGCGGTCGGGCAGTCCGCCCACACCGCGTCCGCCGAACAGCAGCAGCGCATCGTCGAGATCCTCAACAATGCGCGGCGTGAGATCTACGGCATCCTCGGCGAAGACTGAGTGCCGCTGAGCGGGCCCTGGATCGGGTCACGTCACGTGACCCCTCAGGTTACGGAGACCCAATCCAGGGTCCGCTGCACGGCTTTGCGCCAGCCCGCATAACCGGCGGCGCGCTGCTCGTCGTTCCACGCCGGCTCCCACCGCCTGCCCTCTTGCCAGTTGGCCCGCAGATCGGCCGGGTCGGCCCAGAACCCCACCGCCAAGCCGGCCGCGTAGGCAGCGCCCAGCGCGGTGGTCTCGGCGACGACCGGCCGTACCACGTCCACCCCCAGCACGTCGGCCTGGATCTGCATGCACAGGTCGTTGCCGGTGATGCCCCCGTCGACCTTCAAAACGTCAAGGCGCACACCGGAATCCGCCGCCATGGCGTCCACCACGTCACGACTCTGGTAACAGATCGCCTCCAGGGTGGCGCGCGCAAGATGCGCGTTGGTGTTGAACCGCGACAGCCCGACGATCGCGCCGCGCGCGTCGGATCGCCAGTACGGCGCGAACAATCCGGAAAACGCGGGCACGAAATAGACCCCGCCGTTGTCATCGACCTGACGTGCCAGCGATTCGCTTTGGGCGGCTCCGCTGATGATGCCCAACTGATCGCGCAGCCACTGCACGGCCGCCCCGGTGACCGCGATCGAACCCTCGAGCGCGTACACCGGTTTGGCGTCCCCGAACTGATAGCAGACGGTGGTCAGCAGGCCGTTGTCGGACCGCACGATCGTCTCGCCGGTGTTGAGCAGCAGGAAATTCCCGGTGCCGTAGGTGTTTTTGGCTTCCCCTTCGGACAGGCACACCTGGCCCACCATCGCCGCGTGCTGATCGCCGAGCATCCCGGCGATCGGCACCTCACCGCCGGCCGGCCCGGTCTCGGTCGTCACGCCATAGGGCTGCGGGGACGACGACGGCCCGATCTTCGGCAACATCGCACGGGGCACGGAGAAGAACGACAGCAACTCGTCGTCCCAGTCCAGCGTCTCCAGGTTCATCAGCATGGTCCGGCTGGCGTTGGTCACGTCGGTGGCGTGCACGCCGCCGCGCGGACCCCCGGTCAGGTTCCACAGCACCCAGGTGTCGGTGGTGCCGAACAGCGCGTCGCCGCTCTCGGCGGCCTCACGCACCCCGTCGACGTTGTCCAGAATCCATTGCAGCTTGCCGCCGGAGAAATAGGTGGCCGGGGGCAGGCCCGCCTTGCGGCGAATCACGTCGCCGCGACCGTCGCGTTCGACCGCCGAGGCAATGCGGTCGGTGCGGGTGTCCTGCCAGACGATCGCGTTGTAATAGGGCCGTCCGGTCTTGCGGTTCCACACCAGCGTCGTCTCGCGCTGATTCGTGATGCCCAGCGCCGCAATGTTTTTGGTACTGAGGTTGGCCCGGTTCAACACCGACGTCAGCACCGAGGAGGTGCGTTCCCAGATCTCCACCGGGTCGTGCTCCACCCAGCCGGCGCGGGGCAGGATCTGCTCGTGCTCGAGTTGATGGCGAGCCACCTCGGCACCGTCGTGATCGAAGATCATGCAGCGAGTGCTGGTGGTGCCCTGGTCGATGGCGGCGACGAACTCGGCGAACTCGGCCAACTGCTCTCCTTCACCCCGGAACACTGTTGCGTCGAAGACCATCATGGTCTACCCGCCGGACGAACGAGACCAGAACCGCGACTCGTGGGAGCTTGCGTTACGCGCGGTAACCCTGTTGCATCTGCGGTGTGGGCGAAGAGGTCAAGCGCACCACGTACGACAGCGCACAACGGCGGGAATACCGGCGCAAGGTACAGCTGTGCGTGGATGTCTTCGAGACGATGCTCGCCCGGTCATGCTTCGAGTCCGAGCAACCGCTCACGGGCATGGAGATCGAGTGCAACCTCGTCGACGCCGACTACCAGCCGGCGATGTCCAATCGTCACGTGCTGGACGCCATCGGTGACCCGGCCTATCAGACCGAATTAGGCGCCTACAACATCGAATTCAACGTCCCGCCACACGCGCTGCCCGGGCACTCCGGGCTCGATCTCGAGGCCGAGGTGCGGGCCAGCCTGAACGACGCGCAGGCCAGGGCGGGCGCGGCGGGCGGCGCCCACATCGTCATGATCGGCATCCTGCCCACGCTGATGCCCGAACACCTCGACCACGGCTGGATGAGCGAATCCACCCGCTACGCCGCGCTGAACGACTCGATCTTCACCGCCCGCGGTGAAGACATTCCCATCGACATTTCCGGTCCGGAACCGCTGAGCTGGCACACCGCCACGATCGCTCCCGAATCAGCCTGCACCAGCATGCAATTGCATCTACAGTTGGCGCCGGAAACGTTCGCCGCCAACTGGAATGCGGCGCAGATCGTGGCCGGCCCCCAGCTGGCGCTGGGCGCCAACTCGCCCTTCTTCTTCGGGCACCTGCTGTGGGCGGAAACCCGCATCGAGCTGTTCACCCAGTCCACCGACACCAGGCCCGAGGAGCTGAAAGCCCAAGGCGTGCGCCCGCGAGTGTGGTTCGGCGAACAGTGGATCGATTCGATCCTGGACCTCTACCGAGAGAACATCCGCTACTTCCCGTCCCTGCTGCCCGAGGTCTCCGATGAGGATCCGGTGGCCGAGCTGGCCGCCGGACGCATCCCGCAGCTCGCCGAACTGCGCCTGCACAACGGGACGGTCTACCGGTGGAACCGCCCGGTCTACGACGTGGTCGACGGTCGCCCCCATCTGCGACTGGAGAACCGGGTGTTGCCGGCCGGGCCGACCGTCGTCGACATGCTGGCGAACTCGGCCTTCTTCTACGGGGTGCTGCGCAGCCTGTCCGAAGCCGACGATCCGCTGTGGCAGCACATGGATTTCGGTGTGGCAGAAGCCAATTTCCTGGCGTCGGCGCGCTCCGGCATCGACGCGCGGCTGCACTGGCCCCGAGTGGGTGAGGTGAGCGCACGCGACCTGGTGCTCGACACACTGCTGCCGATCGCCGACGAGGGTCTGCAGCGCTGGGGCGTCGACGCCGAGGTGCGCGACCGGTTCCTCGGGGTGATCGAGGGCCGGGCGCGAACGGGGCGCAACGGTGCCAGCTGGCAGGTGTCCACCGTGCGGGCGCTGCAGGACGGCGGCATGAGCAGGCCCGCGGCGCTGGCCGAAATGCTGCGCCGCTACTGCGATCACATGCATGCCAATGAGCCGGTGCACACCTGGGAGTAGGTTGAAACCCATGTCATCTGATCAAGTGATGGACTGGGACAGCGCCTATCGGGAGCAGGCCCACTTCGAGGGTCCGCCGCCGTGGAACATCGGCGAGCCGCAACCGGAACTGGCGGCGCTGGTCGCGGCCGGCAGATTCCGCAGCGACGTGCTGGATGCCGGTTGCGGGGTCGCCGAGCTGTCCCTGGCGCTGGCCGCCCAGGGGTACACCGTGGTCGGGGTCGACCTCACGCCGACCGCCGTCGCGGCGGCCACCAAGTCCGCCGAAGAGCGCGGCCTGACCACGGCCAGCTTCGTGCAGGCCGACATCACGTCGTTCTCCGGCTACGACGGACGGTTCTCCACGGTGGTGGACAGCACGCTGTTCCACTCGCTGCCGGTGGAGGGCCGCGACGGCTACCTGAGGTCGATACACCGGGCCGCCGCCCCGGGGGCGAACCTGTTCATCCTGGTGTTCGCCAAGGGCGCCTTCCCCGCCGAGTTGGAAACCAAGCCCAACGAGGTCGACGAGGACGAACTGCGCGCCGCGGTGAGCAAATACTGGGAGATCGACGAGGTTCGCCCCGCTTTCATCCTGTCCAACCCGGTCAACATCCCCGACGCGCCGTTCGAATTTCCGCAGCATGAACTCGACGAGAGGGGCCGGCGCAAGATGCCGGCCTACTTGCTGACCGCGCACAAAGCCGGTTAGCCGGTTGCGGTCGCCGCGGTGGCGGCGATGAGCGCCTCGGCGAACGTCTCGAGGTCGGCGGCCGTGGTGTCCACGTGCGGTGAGATCCGCAGCACGGGTCCGGTGAGCTCCAGCGGCGCCCGTTGCACGCCGGCGAAGGTGGTCAGGATCCGTCGCTCGGCGAGCAGCCAGGCCCGCACCGCTTGCGGGTCGGCGCCGTCGTTCGGCGCCAAAGTGGTGATGGCACTGGGTTCTTCGACCTCTTCGACCACCGTCCACCCGGCGACATCGGACAGTATGCTGCGGCTCAGTCCGCCCAGCTCGGCCAGCCGCGCACGCACCGCCTGCGGCCCATACGCCAGGTGCTCGCCCAGCGCCAGCGAAAACCCCACCCGCGCGGCCACATTCGCTTCGCCGAATTCCAATTGTTCGGCCACCGTCGGTGCGCCGTCCTTGCTGGCCCACTGCGGCGCGCCCAGCCTGGGGTGCAGGCTTTCCATCAGCTCGCGGCGCACCGCGAGGATACCGACACCGCGCGGGCCGGCGATCCACTTGCGCGACGAGGAGTAGGTCGCGTCGGCGCCCACCGCGCAGTCCACCTGGCCCAGCGCCTGCGCCGCGTCGACGACGAGCGGCAGCCCCAATTCCCGGCACAGTTGGGCCACCATCGAAACCGGTTGCACCACACCGCGATGACTGGCCACCGCGGTCAGATGCACCAGGTCCGGCGGGTCGGTGTCCAGCGCCAGCGCCGCCTCGTCAAGCGCGACCCGGCCGTCTTCGAGCGTCGGTAGCAGCTGCCGGTCGAATCCGTGGGCGGCCAGCATCGCCAGGTTGGGCCCGTATTCGCCGGGCAGGCACGCCACCTTTCGTCGCTCGGTCGGCCAGGCGCCCAGCAGCAGATCCAGGGCGTTCAGCGAGCCGGTGGTGAAAACAACCTCGGCGTCGGGCATTCCGGCCAGCGCGGCGAACGCCGCGCGTCCGGCGTCGAGCACCGGTGTGGCGGCCTCCGCCGCGACGTAGCCGCCGACTTCGGATTCGTTGCGAGCGTGCTGCGCGGTGGCCTCGATCACCGCCAGGCTCTGCCGTGAACAGGCCGCGTTGTCCAGGTGCAGTCCGGCCATTGGCGGGCGGGCTGACCGCCACTGGTCGGCCAGCACGTTGCTGCCGGTCACTTCACGGCCAACGACAACCCGAAGTCGCCCGCCGCGTCGGTCCACCACCGGGTGCGGCGCAACCCCGCGGCGGCCAGCTCGTCAGTCACCTTGTCGGAGTGGAACTTACACGATACCTCGGTGAGCATCTCCTCGCCGGCCTCGAAGTCGACGGTCAGCTCGAGCGCGCCGACCCGCACCCGCTGGCGACGGTCGGACCGCAACCACATCTCGATGCGTTCCTCCGCCGCGTTCCACCGGGCCACGTGCCGGTAGGCGTCGACGTCGAAATCCGCGTCGAGTTCCCGATTGACCACCGCGAGCACGTTGCGGTTGAACGCCGCCGTCACCCCGGCGGCATCGTCGTAGGCGCGCACGAGTCGCTCGGTGTCCTTGACCAGGTCCGTGCCCAGTAGCAGGCTGTCGCCGGGCCGCAGCTGCGCGGACAGGGCGGCGAGGAACTCCGCGCGCGGCCCGGGCGTGAGGTTGCCGATCGTCGACCCCAGGAATACGAACAGCCGTCGCCCGCCTTCGGGGATCTTTGTCAGGTGCTCTTCGAAGTCACCGCAGACGGCCTTGATTTCGACCCCGGCGTATTCTTGCGCGATGGCCGCGGCGGCCGTCGACAGGATGCTGGCGTCGACGTCGAACGGGACGAACCTGCGTAGCGAGCCACGCTCGCGCAGGGCGTCCAGCAACAGCCGGGTCTTCTCCGACGTGCCGCTGCCCAGCTCCACCAGCGTGTCGGCCTCGCTCACCGACGCCACTTCGGCCGCCCTCGCGCGCAGGATCTCCGCCTCGGCGCGGGTCGGGTAGTACTCGGGCAGCCGGGTGATTTGGTCGAACAGCTCGCTGCCCACCGCATCGTAGAACCACTTGGGTGGCAGCGACTTTGGCGTCTTCTGCAGGCCGTCGAGCACGTCACGGCGCAACGCGTGGTACGCCGAGTCGGCGGCCAGGTGGTTCGACAGCGACAGCGTCATCAAGATCCTCTCGACTGGTCCAGCGGCGTCATCGTGACGCCGTCGGCAGTGACTTCGACAAGGTGACGGTCCGAAACGTCCTCCCAGTCGGAGTCGTTGTCATAGGGTTCACTGGCCAGCACCACACCGTCGGGGCGGCGCAGGATGCACAGTGTGTCGCCCCAGGCCGTCGCCACCATGCGAGAGCCGTTGGCGGCCAGGATGTTCAGCCGGGCGCCCGGGTCGGCTTCCCCGATCTCGACGATGGTCCGCCCCAGCGCGTCGAGGCCGCGCTCGAAGATCACCGCGGCCAATATGGCGCTGTCACAGACCGATTCGGCCCACGACGTCGTGGGCAGCACGCTTCGGTCCACGATTCCGTTGTGCGACAACAACCACTGGCCGTCGGTGAACGGAGCGGTCGCGCTGGCCTCGATCGGCATGCCGACGGTCGCCGAGCGCACGGCGGCCACCACGCAGTGGCTACGCAGCGCGGGCGCGATGGAATCGAACGACACGTCACCCCAGAGCGGCGCCTGGCTACGCCACCGGCGCGGCACGCCGGGCCCTGGTGCGGCTTCGGCGGCGGTGTCGAAAAACCCCACGCCCCAACCGTCGGCGTTGAGCAGGCAGTGCTTTTGGCGGCGCGGCGCATAGGACTGAACCCGCAGCCCGAATGGCGGGTCGAGCACCAGCGAGGAAACGGTGACGTCGGTTCCCAGCCAGCCCAGGTGCCGGCACATCAGGCGGACCCGGCGTCGGGGACGTCCCACGCCAACCGGACGCCGGAGAAGATCTGGCGCCGGTAGGGGTGGTCCCAGTTGCGAAAGCTCGGCCGCATGATGCCCGGTTCGACCGCCCACGAGCCGCCGCGCAGCACCCGGTAGTCGCCGTCGAAGAACGGCTGTGAATAGCGTTCGTAGAGCATCGGGACGAAACCCGGCCACGGCCGCAGCGGGGAGCTGGTCCACTCCCAGACGTCGCCGAGCAGCTGCTCGGCCCCGTATGCGGAGGCGCCGGCGGGATAGGCGCCGACCGGCGCGGGACGCAACGCCGCGCCGCCGAGGTTGGCCAGCGCCTCGTCCGGTGTGCGCTCACCCCAGGGGTAGCGGCGCCGGGTGTTGGTGGACGGATCCCAGGTGCAGGCCTTCTCCCATTCCATCTCCGTGGGCAGCCGGGCACCGGCCCAGGCCGCGTACGCCTCGGCCTCGAAATAGCTGACGTGCTGGACGGGTTCGTCGGCCGGGATGTGTTCGACGTGGCCGAACCGGGTGCGGGTGACGCCGTCGGAACTCCAGAACTGTGGCGCGTCAAGACCCGCGCCCTGCCGGTGCCTCCAGCCGCGCTCGGACCACCAGCGGGGCTGGTCGTAGCCGCCGTCGTCGACGAACTGCCGCCATTCGCCGTTGGTGACCGGGACCCGGCCGATCCGGAACGCGGGCAGGTCGACGACGTGGGCCGGACGCTCGTTGTCCAGCGAGTACGGTTCGCTGGCGGGGTCCACACCGAGAACGAACTCGCCGCCGGGCACCAGCACCGAGGTGCCCGCCAGCCCCGGCCTGCCCGCCGGCAGCGTCGACGTGCCGCGCAACAGCGGTGCGCCGCTGCGCAGGTTCAACGCCTGCAGCATGGTCTCGTCGTGCTGGTTTTCGTGGCTGACCACCATCGCGTAGACGAAGGCCGCGTCGTCGCCGGCGGGGTCGTCGGGCAGCGCGTCGAGCGCGTCGAGCACCGCGGACCGCACGGTCCGGCAATAGGCCCGCGCTTTGTCCGGCGACAGCAACGGCAGATCGACACGGCTGGCGCGGGAATGCACGAAGGCGTCGTAGAGCCCCTCGACGGCCGGCGGCAACATCCCCGGCCGGGCCGGATCCCCGCCCCGCAGCAGCCACAGCTCTTCTTGCTGACCGATGTGCGCCAGGTCCCACACCAGCGGGCTCATCAGCGGGTCGTACTGCCGGCAGAGTTCGGCGTCGTCGAACTCGACGAGTCTCAACGTCCGCGTCCGCGTCCGCGCCAAGTCGTCGGCGATCGTCTCTCGGCATGACGACCGCAAGCGCGGCGCAGCCGGGCGCAGCGGGTCGGAATCATCAGGTGACGTCACAACTCCCCTTGCGCCAGTCGCCGCACGGTGGGGGCCAGGCCGTGCTCGATCACCTGGTCGGCGAAATCGTCGCCGGGACATCGGCCCTGCTCGACCATGCGGACCAATCGCTGCATCGAATCGCCGAGTTCCGCGGGCGCTTTCGCCGCGGCGATGGCCACGCAGGCGTTGGCCGCCCGGTACAGCCGCCGATCCCGCAGGCCCACCCGGGCCGCGGTGTCCCAGGCGGTCGCCACGGGTTCGACGGCCTCGGCCGCGACGTCGGCGGCGGCCGGGTCGTCGAGCAGGGCCACCAGGGTGAACGCCACGGCGGGCCACAACGGGTCCGGCACGCTGTCCAGGTAGCGGATCTCCAGCCACTGCCTGGGGCGCACCGGCGGGAACAACGTGGTGAGGTGATATTCCAGGTCGGCCAGGCTGGGACGGCGACCCCCGAGCAGCACCCGGCCGTCGACCCAGTCGGCAAAGGGCACCCAATGGGTGACGGCCTCGGCGTCGGGGTTGTGCACCAACATCACCGGCGCCTTGAGGGCGTACCGCGCCCAGTCGGTGCCGGGGTCGTCGCCGCTGGCCCCCAGGATGGGCCCGCAGCGCGCCGAGTCCATCCGGCCCCACACCCGCTGCCGGCTGGACACCCAGCCGGTGAAGTCGCCGACCAGCATCGGCGAATTGGCGGTGATCGCGATCATGGTTGGCCCCAGGGCATGCGCCAGGCGCACCCGCGCAGCCCAGCCCTCGCGCGGGCCGGCGTCCACGTTGACCTGGATCGAGGCGGTGGACGTCATCATCGCCGCGCCCGCCTCCCCGGAGCGGCTGGTAGCGAAGAACCGTTCCATGGCGCGGTACCGGGCGCCGGGATTGATGCGCTGGGGCGGCCGCAGCGGGTCGGCGCCGAGGAACACCAGGCCCAGCCCGGCCTCAGCAAACGCCGGCCGCAGCACGGCCTGGTCCCGGCGCATGGCGTCGATGGCGGGTGCCACGCCGTCGGCCGGCGGCCCGGACAGTTCGACGGCGCCGCCCGGTTCCACGGTGATCCTGCTACCGCCCGGCATCGCGGGCAGCGCGGCGAGCACGTCGGCGATTTCATCCCAGCTCGGCCGGCGGTGCGGGTCGGCCGGGTCGTGGCAGTGGGCCTCCAGTTCCAGACCCACCCGGCCCAGCGGGGCGTCCACCAGACAGCCTTCGGCGATGTATTGCGCGACGGCCGCCGAGTCGGCCGGCTCGGCGATGCTCAGGTCGGGGGCGGGGTCGGCACCGGCCGCCCGCGACTCCGGTCGCGAAGCCGCGGCGGTGATCGGCGCGAACGTCATATCACGATCCCTTCGGGCCCCGCAGCCTGAACACGCACCTGCGGACCGCTTCCCTGCGCAGCTAATCGAACGATAATCGGCACTACTTCGTCTAGTGCTTCATCTATCAGACGCCCCCGACATATTCCCTTCTGCGCACTTTGACGTGCTCGGGGAAGACGGTTACCCAATCGCTCGATTATTGACCCAGCGCGTTCTGCATCGCCCCAGCTAGCACGTTGACCGCGGGTCCGGCATTGCCGGATTGGCACACCTTTGCCTGCAGCAACACGTTTTCGCGCAGCCTGGTTTGATTGAAGCACCGGCGATCGGTGCCCGCCTCCTGCTTGGTCCAGTTCTCGTCGGCCGGGCCGGCCGGGCCGCCGTCGAACGACCACACCTGGGTGCTGCCGTTGTCCAGGTGGATCGCGGTGGTCTGCCCCGAGCAGCCCACGGTTCGATCCACCACGCGATGAAACGCCCGGGCCGCCGCCTCATTGGTGGCGAACACCCCGACGGCCTGTTTCACCAGGTGCGTCTGGTCGGTGGCCGACGTCTGGGTGACGGCCCCGTTGAACGAGGCCAGGTCGGGATCGTTGTACACCTCGGGCAGGCCGATGTCGGCCCAGTTGTTGCACTCGGGAAGGTCGACCCAGTCGCCTTGCCCGGGCTGGGTGAACACCGACTCCCACCCCATGGGTCCGCCGACGATGTTGCCGACCGACCCCCTGCCCAGGACGGCGTAATTCACCACGCCGGGCTCCGACGGGTGCGCGGCGGCGACCGGAACCGCGATGGTGCCCGCCAAGGCCAGGCCGACGACGACCGCGGCCCCGCGCCTCTGGGCAACCTGCGTAACCCGCGTGGTCATGCAGCGATCATGCCAGGCGACCCGACGAGCGGTCAGCCCCCGTTGCCCCGCACGCCTTCCTCGACCTTCTTGCCGAGGTCGGGGTCGACATTGCGCCAGTACTCGAACACCCGCGACAGCACCGGTTCCTTCACGCCTTGGGAGACGTGACCAATGATGTTGTGCGCCAAGCGTTCCCTGGCCGCGTCATCGAGAACTTCGCGGACCATGGTGCCGGCCTGTCCCCAGTCGTCGTCCTCGGCGTGCAGCGTGTAGGCCGAGCGGACCATGTCGCCGTCGGCATGCCAGCGCACCTCGGCGGCGCGGGCCGGATCGGCGTGCGGACCACCGTAGGAATTGGGCGCATACACGGGGTCGGACACGTTGTTAATCCGCATGGCGCCGTCTTTGGAATAGCTGTTCACCTCGACTCTGGGGGTGTTGACCGGGATCTGCCGGTAGTTGGTCCCCAGCCGGGCCCGATGCGCGTCCGAGTACGAAAAGCCGCGCGCCTGCAGCATTTTGTCCGGGCTCAGCCCCGTGCCGGGCACGGTGTTGTTCGGCTCGAAGGCCGCTTGCTCGATCTCGGCGTGGTAGTCGGTGACGTTGCGGTTCAGCGTCATCTTGCCGACGTCGATCAACGGGTAGTCGCCGTGCGGCCACACCTTGGTCAGATCGAACGGGTTGAACCGATAGTCCTTGGCTTCCTCGTACGGCATGATCTGCATCTTCAGCGTCCAGCTCGGGTAGTCCCCGCGCTCGATCGACTCGAACAGGTCGCGCTGGTGGTAGTCGCCGTCCTCACCGGCCAGCCGGTCGGCGTCCTCCTGGGTCAGGAACTCGATGCCCTGATCGGTGATGAAGTGGTACTTCACCCAGAAGATCTCGCCGGCGGCGTTGATCCAGCTGTACGTGTGGCTGCTGTAGCCGTTCATGTTGCGCCAGGTCTTGGGGATCCCCCGGTCGCCCATCAGCCAGGTCACCTGGTGCGCCGATTCCGGGGACAGGCTCCAGAAGTCCCACTGCATGTTGTGGTCGCGCACATTGCTTGCCTGCAAGCGCTTCTGGGACCGGATGAAGTGCTGGAACTTCAACGGGTCGCGCATGAAGAAGACCGGCGTGTTGTTGCCGACGAGATCGAAGTTGCCTTCGGTGGTGTAGAACTTCAGCGCGAAGCCACGCGGGTCCCGCCAGGTGTCTGGGCTGCCGCGCTCACCGGCGACCGTCGAAAACCGGGCCAGCATGTCGGTTTTGGTGCCGGGCTGGAACACCGCGGCCCTGGTGTACTTGCTGACGTCGTTGGTCACCTCGAAATGACCAAACGCGCCACCGCCTTTGGCGTGTGGCTGGCGCTCCGGGATGCGCTCGCGGTTGAACATCGCCATCTGCTCGATCAGGTAGTGGTCCTGCAGCAGAATCGGGCCGTCTGGGCCGATCGTCAGCGACTGATCGTCGCTCGGCGCAGCGATACCGGCGTCATTGGTCGTGAAACGCTCCGTCATTACGCTCTCCTCGTCACCGGGCGGAAGGCCGCACAGCCCCGGATCGCGCACGGCGACACCGAATTCGCTTGCTCATCAAGCAGGTTCGGCGTGGCTGTCCGCGACCCGGGCCTTCCGGCCTGCAACCGAGTATTCCCCTTTTCTTGATCCGGTCAAGAAAATTTTGAGCAACACCGTCGGTTGCCCACTACGGGTCCTTACCCATTTGGGGCTGGAAATAGGCCGTGAGTGCAGCGGGCGCCGTCACGGGCGCGGCGCCGGCGCACCGGGGGGCGCGCTGACGGCCGGCGGTTGTCCGGGGCCGCTGACACCCGGGCCGCCATGCGGCCCGCCGGGACCGCCCGGACCGCTCGGGGGCATCGGAACGATCAAGCCGGGACCCCCGGGGCCGTATCCCCAGGGCCCGTTGTCGGGTCCACCCGGGCCACCGGGTCCGCCGTACCACGGGCCGTAGCCGCCGCCGGGACCGCCGTACTGCCCAGGTCCGTTGCCCGGCCCGGGACCAGCGGGTCCCCAGGGCCCATTGCCCGGTCCGGGGCCACCGGGGTGAAACATGCCGTGGTGATGGTGGCAGGGGTGCTGGTGCTTCCAGATGAAGGCACCGACGAAGAACAGCGACGAGAGGATGAACACGATGCCGGCGACGATCACCACCCAGGCCGCCGCCGTGTAGAGGCGCGGCGGCTGCACCCGGTCCGGGGGTGGCGGCGGTGGCGCGGTGACCGGTGCGGCCGGGGCCGGCTCGACGGTGGGCTCAACTCGTTCTTCGGGTGTCTCGCTCATGCCTTGCCATATTGCCGCGCATACCCGGTCCCTAACAGGCCCCGCCGACAAAATTGTGGTGAATCGAGATGCGGCGGTTAGGGGCCGGTTACCGCCAAAGACAGGTGGCCCGGCGCTCGAGTGGAGCGCCGGGCCACCGGTTGGCGAGGGGTTTTCAGTTGGTCAGCACGATGACGCTCGGGGTCTGTCCCAGCGCGGCCGCCGAGTGCAGGACCGACGGCGGGAGCTGGCCCGGGGCCATGCCGCTGGGACGCACGCCCGAGGGAGCCGGCGCGGTGCTGGTGGCTCCCGGCCCGGTCTGGCCGCCCTGACCACCCTGACCGCCCGGTGCGCCCGGTGCGCCCGGGCCGCCGAAGTTGCCGGGGCCGCCGGGGCCACGGTGGTGCACCATCGCGTGGTGGTGCTTGTGGTGGTGTCCGTGATGGCCGCCGCGGTGGCCGAGGATGAAGCCGGTGAAGAAGATGACCGCGACGATGAACACGATGCCGGCGACGATGGCGACCCACGCGGCGAGTTGGAAGACCCGCGGGGCCCGGTAGGCCGCCGCCGCTTCGGCGGCGACCGGTGCAGTGGCGGTGGAGTGCCGCACAGTGGGGGATTCAGATGTTTCACTCATGAGACAAATGATGAAGCCGTTAACAGTAGTGGCGGCTATGCGCTACTTATGTAGCAGCTGTGAAGTAAAGCCCCCGGTCAGCGGGTGAAAACGCGCTATTCGGGCCGCAGCAAGTTGGCCGCGAACTGTTACCTCCGCGCGTTGGACCGCAAGCCACGGCGTCGATGTCGTCGACTCGGATCGCGAAGTAAGCCCTATGTGGCTGCATCGCCCTCGACGCCTGCGGGGATTAGCGGGCTCAACAGGCCAAGAAACGGGTATCTCTCTCTCCACATCAAAGCGATGACCTGTGCTACCAGAGGAGTTTCAAGTGATCGGGACAATTATCGGCGCCATCTTCGTCGGACTCGTCGTGGGTGGACTGGCCAGGCTCATCATGCCCGGCAAGCAGAACATCGGCGTCGTGATGACTGTGGTATTGGGCGCACTCGGCTCATTCCTTGGAACCTGGGTGTCCTACAAATTGGGCTACTCCAACCAAAATGGCGGATTCAAGATCATTCCCTTCCTGGTTGGCATCGTCTTCGCGTGCATCCTCATAAGCATCTACCTCGGCGTCACCGGGCGTCGCATCACCAATCGGGCGGGACGACGGTAGCGCCTCCGCCTAGCGGTCCGACGGCGGCTCAGGCTCGGCCGTCGTGTTCGTGTCGCTTCCGGCGCGAGCGGCCATTGAGGCGGCCTTGCCGCGGGCCAAGGCCCAGGTCGCGACGATGACCACCAGCACTGCGACTACCAGGGCGAAAGCCCTGGGGCCCGAGGCGTGGAGGGTCTCGCCCAGCACGATTACCCCAAGCGCCGATGCCACGATCGGCTCGGCCACGATCACCGTTGGCATCGAGGCTGTCAATGCGCCGGCCCGGAATGACGATTGCTGAAAGATCATCCCGGCCAGTGCGGTCGGTATCCAGACATACAGCTCGGGCGCGCGGATGTGGCCGGGTCGTCCGCCCGCGGCGGTGCTGCTGGCGGTGGTGGCGGGTTTGTCGCTGGCGGTGTTCGCGGTGCTGACCAAGGGCGTCGTCGATGCGCTGGGAGGCGGCTTCGGCGCCCTGCTCCGCGCGCCC
>NZ_LZMG01000116.1:0-646 GCF_001673615.1 Mycobacterium sp. 1245499.0 | reverse complement strand
CGGTCAACACGGTGCTGCAGGCCGCGTTCGCGCAGCTGCTGTGCGCCCTGACCGGCCAGGGCGATGTCGTGTTCGGCGGCGTCGAGCAGGTCGATCGACGACAACCGCCGCGCCGGGTCGCCGGTCATCACGATCAGCACCCGCTGCAGCCGTTCGATCAGCGTCGCGATGCGTGCCGCGTCGAAGACGTCGGTGTCGTATTCGACCTGCAGGCGCAGCTCCTTTCCGGGCTGGGCCTGCATGGTCAGCGGGTAGTGGGTGGATTCGCGGGTGGTGATGTCGGTGACGGCCAGCTCGTGGTCGGCGGACAATGAGCTGGCGTCGATCGGATAGTTCTCGTAGGCGAACAGCGTGTCGAACAGCTGGTCCTGGCCGGTGATGCGGTGGATCTCGTTGAGCGCCAGGTGCTGGTGGTCCAGCGTGTGGTTGTAGGCGCCTTGCAGCTGGTCGAGCAGTTCGGCGGTCGTGGTCGTGGCGGTGATGTTCGCCCGCACCGGCACCGTGTTGATCAGCAAGCCGACCATGTTCTCCGCGCCGGCGACCTCGGCGGGCCGGCCCGACACGGTGGTGCCGAACACGACATCGCCCTGGCCGGTCAGGGCGCACAGCAGCTGCGCGAACGCGGCCTGCAGCACCGTGTTGACCG
>NZ_LZMG01000115.1:0-4928 GCF_001673615.1 Mycobacterium sp. 1245499.0 | reverse complement strand
CGGGATCCGCGGTAACGGCGGCCACCACTCCCGATGTCCCGATCGAGACCATCACGTCGCCCTCTTCGGCACCCAGGCCCAGCGCGGCGGCGGCGTTGTCGCCCAGGCCGGCGCCGAATGTCGTTGTGCCGCTGACGGTTCGGCCTGCCGGTCCGAGCACGCTCGGCAGCCCTGGGTGCCGGCCACGCAGGGCCAGTTTCAGCAGATCGGACCGGTAAGTGCCGGTGGCGGCGTCGTAGTAGCCGGTGCCGCTGGCGTCGCTGCGATCGGTGCTCAGCGCCGCGACGTCGGCGTCGCCGCGCAGGCGCCACGTCAACCAGTCGTGCGGCAGGCAGACCGCCGCGGTGCGGTCGGCGTGGTTTGGCTCGTGGTCGGCCAGCCAGCGCAGCTTGGCCACCGTGATCGCGGCGAGCGGCACGACGCCGACGGCCCGGGCCCACGCCCGCGCGCCACCCAACTCGTCGACGAGTGCGCGCGCGGCGTCGGCCGAGCGCACGTCGTTCCACAGCAGCGCGGGGCGCACCACCCGTCCGGTTGCGTCCAGGCACACCATGCCGTGCTGCTGCGCGCCGACGGCGACCGCGTCGACGCCGTCCAGGCCACCCGCGGCCGCGATGGCCGCTCGGGCGGCGGATTCCCATGCGGCAGGGTCGATTTCGGTGCCGTGCGGATGGCCGGCGTGACCCTCGCGGACCACCCGGCCGGTGGCGGCGTCGCACACCAGCACCTTGCAGGACTGGGTCGAGGAGTCGACGCCCGCGACCAGGGTCACGGTGCGTCGGCCCCGATCAACGCCCGCAGGGTGGCCCGTGCGCCGTGCCGGTACAGCGAGTCCAACGCCCACACGTAGGCCTCGCGAAAGCGCTCCTGGTCGACGAGGTCGCCGAAGACCGAACGATTGGCCAGGAATGCGACGGGGTCGTCGCGTTGCGAGCGGGCGAGCGGGACGAGGGTGTCGGCCAGGCGGTCCACCACCCCGATCGGCTCGCCCTGTTCGTCGACGCCCTCGGCGTAGCGCGCCCAGCTCGCGACGATCGCCGCGGACAGCCGCACCGCCCCGCCGGTGCGCAGGTTGTCGCGCACCACCGGCAACAACCACTTCGGGATGCGGTCCGAGGATTCGGCGCACAGCCTGGCGACGGTGTCGCGGATGTGGGGGTTGGCGAAGCGCGGCAGCAGCCCGGCCCGGAACTCGTCGAGTCCCGGAATCCGCTGCAGCGTCGGCATGGCCTCCGAATCCATGTAGCGGGCAACGAATTCCGCGATCACCGGATCCTGGGCGGCGTCGTGCACCAGCCGGTATCCGGCGAGGTAGGCGAAATAACACACGCCTTGATGCCCGGCGTTGAGCAGCCGCAACTTCATCGCCTCGTACGGCGCCACGTCGTCGACGAGTTGCACCCCGGCTTGATCCAGCGGTGGTCGGCCGTCGGCGAAGTGATCCTCGACGACCCACATGGCGAACGGTTCGGCGATCACGGGCCAGGCGTCGGTCACCCCGAATTCGGACTCCAGCCGCTCGAGCACGTCGGGCGTGGTCACCGGGGTGATCCGGTCGACCATCGAGTTGGGAAAGGTGGTCTTCTCGCGCATCCATTGCGCGAGTTCGGGATCGACCCGCTCGGCGTAGGAGATGAACACGCGTCGGGCCACGTCTCCGTTGCCGGCGATGTTGTCGCAGGAGACGATCGTGGGGGAGGGCAGGCCGCGCTCGCGGCGCCGGTTGCACGCCTCGGCCACCAAGCCGAACACCGCGGACAGGGGTGGCTGATAGCCGCCCTCGGTGATGGTGAGCGAGATGATCCGGGTGGCGGGCGCGGCCAGCAGCTCGATCACCGACTCGGGATCGTCGGGCGCATAACGATAATCGACGATCGAGCCGATGACCCGCGGTTCCCGCGTGCCGTCGGGGTGCTCGAGGATCAGCGTGTAGAGGTGGTCCTGGCCGCGCAGCGCGTCGCGCATGCGCTCGTCGCCCGGCAGCACGCCGACCCCGCAGATGCCGAAGTCGCGGGCGAGGCCGTCACCGAGCAAGCGGTCGATGTACATGGCCTGATGCGACCGGTGGAACCCGCCGACGCCGAAATGCGCTATGCCGACGCCGATCTGGCTGCGGTCATAGGTCGGGACCGGGATCTTTAGGCCGGCCAGGTTCCGTGTGCTCAGCTTCACTCGAGTGTCACCCTAGCGCGGACCGGGCTGCCCGCCGCTAGTTCGCGGTCAGGCGTTGGGGCACAGGTCGCGCAGGGCGAAGATGACGACGTCGGCGGCCTGGCGGCCGTTGATCCCGCCGGTGCCCTGGTCGGCGTCCGAGCGTTGCAGCGCCAAGCCCTCCAGCTGTTGCGGAGAGGCGCCCCACGAAAGCTGCTGGCATAGGTCGGCGCCCATCTGTAAGAGCTCCGGGTCGCCGCCGTTGACGGCGTGGATGCCGGCGTTGTGCAGGTCGTTGATGAAGGCGGCCCCGTCGGCCCGCGCCGGGCCGGCACATAGGACCCCGGCCAGCAAAAGTGGGCCACTGGCCAGCGCCGCGCTCATCAACCGGCCATATCGCCTGCGTGCCGCCATCCAACCTTCTCCTTTATGTCTGTGCCCGATGCGGATGATGCACTTTTACACAAAAGTGCGACGACCCGCTGCGCAAAGAATTCGGGAGAGTGAATAGTCGGCGAAGAACGGCCGGCCGCTAGGCCGCCGAAGTGTGGTGGGTCGAGGTGGTGTCTAGCTGGGGCACAGATCGCGCATGGCGTAGACGACCACGTCGTTGGCCTGTTGAGCGCTGAGCCCGCCGGAGCCCTGCTGGTCGTCGGAGCGCTGCAGCGCCAGGCCTTCGAGTTGCGCCGGAGGAGCGCCCCACGATATTTGCTGGCACACGTTCAGGCCGGCCTGCAGCAGGGCGGCGTCGCCGCCCGTGACGGCGTGGACCCCGTCGCGGTGCATGTCATTGAGGAAACCGGCCGCGTCGGCCTGCGCTGGGCCGGCCCAGACGAGACCGGCGAGAAGGGGGCCGCCGAACAGGGCGGAACCGATGAACCCGGTGGCGAGACGACGTGGTGACATAGCCCCTTCTCCTCTTTCCGTCAACAGTTCTAATCTCGATGTTAACTTCTCCGTAACCTTCGAATCGATAACTGTTCACCAACAGTTTCCTGTGAGCGACCTGCGCAGAAATAAAGTCCGTGAGATTCGAAGTCGGTCCGGCCACGCATCCGGCCGGCTCGGGTCCGGTCGCGTCGGGGCGCTTAGCACGCGGCAGCGGACGGGCACGCGGTTTCGCTGCAAAGGACACGCCGCTCAGGTGCGCGACCGAGGGCACGAATCGCTGACTACGGCTGCCGCGCAGGCGTATTCGCGCAGGTCGATCGGTGTATGCCGGGGCTGTTCCGATTCGTGACGCCGTTGTGACGTCACCATTTGGAAACGGCGCGGTGCGGCGTGGCGCGTGTCGCGCGCCGGCTGCTGACAATTGGCGCGGTCGTGAAAAGCGGCCTCGGTACGGCTAGGCGGGCCTGCTGCACCAAGTGATTGCGGAAATAGCTGAGCGTGAATAAAGGAGAGTTGACGCTGATGGCGATCGTCGATCGGTTCAACATCAAAGTAGTTGCCGGCGCTGGGTTGTGCGGAGCTGCTATCGCGTTGAGCCCCGACGCGGCGGCCGCCCCGCTGATTACGGGCGGCCACGCGTGCATTGAGGGGCAGTCAGGCGAGGTGGCGCCGGCCGCAGGTGGCCCTGCCGCGGGCGCCGGAACGGTGGCCGCGGGCGCACCGGCCGGTGGCGTATGCGCGGCGCCCATGACCGACATGTCCGGTGTGCCCATGGCGGTGCCGGGGCCGCTGCCGATCGGTGCGCCGGTGCCGATCGTGCCGCCGCTGCCCCTCGCTCCGCCGGTGCCGGTGGTGCCGCCGGTGCCCGTCGTGCCGGCCGGCGCGCCGCTGATCGCCCTGGGCGGTCCGGCGGCCGCCGGCGCTCCCCTGGAGGCGGCAGCTCCGCTCATCGACATGTCCGGGGTGAAGGATGCGCCCGCCGGCCCGGCGCCCAGTGGCGGGCCGACGGCCGGGCAGCCGATTCGCCCCGGTCCTTCGGGCGCGAGCTGAGGCCGACTCAGCTTCGAAAACGGGCCGGGCCCGCTGGTGAACACCAGCGGGCCCGTTCCTTATTCGCAGTGAAAAGAGTTCGACCGCAGCATAATTAAAAGCTCCGCACCCGGCTGACGCCCGGGTGCGGAGCTTCGTAAACGGTGCCTGATTAGTCCTGGACGATCACCGGGTCGCCGACGTGGACGTGGTCGTAGTACCACTCGGCGTCATCGGGGCTCAGGCTGATGCAGCCGTGGCTGACATTCTCGAGACCCAGGGCGGGAACGGCCCACGGGGCCGAGTGCACGAACAGCCCGCGGCTGGTGATGCGGACGGCGTAGTTGACCGTCAGCAGGTAGCCGTTGGGGTCGTCGACGGGGATGCCGACGCTGCTCGAATCCATCGTCACCGCTTCCTCTTTGGACAGCACGGTGTAGGAGCCGACCGGCGTCGGGTATTCCGGCCTGCCCATCGAGGCGGGCATCACGCCCTGCTCGCCGAAGTGCGGCCGGTGGTGCGGCGCGGGCAGCGACGTCGGCGGTCCCGCCTCGGCGCCGTCGATGCTGACGGTGAAGGTGTGTTCGGAGATGCTGGCGACGCCGATCACGGCGGGGCCCGTTTTGATCTCGGCGGCCGCGCCGCCCACCGTCAACGGAATCGTGCTGTGCGCCGGCCAGTATCGATCCGGCACCCACTGCACAACCTTGTTGTCGAGCCATTCGAACTTGCCGGTCATCGCGGGCGTCGACTTGACGTCGACGGCGCGCTCGGCCGCCTGCCGGTCGGCCGGGTTGGTGATGGGCGCTTTGAAGCGCACCTGGATGGGGTGCGCCACGCCGACCACCTCGTCGCGG
>NZ_LZMG01000114.1:0-514 GCF_001673615.1 Mycobacterium sp. 1245499.0 | reverse complement strand
GGCCGCAGCATGACGCGCCACGTGACTAGGCACTTCCTGCGCGACGACGACCTGTCGCCCGCCGAGCAGGTCGAGGTGCTGGCGCTGGCCGCCGAACTGAAGAAGGACCCGTTTAGCGCCCGCCCGCTGGAGGGCCCCCGCGGGGTCGCGGTCCTGTTCGACAAGAACTCCACCCGCACCCGGTTCTCGTTCGAGGTCGGCATCGCCCAACTGGGCGGGCACGCCGTCGTCGTCGACGCCCGCAGCACCCAGCTGGGGCGCGATGAAACCCTGGAAGACACCGCGCGGGTGCTGTCGCGCTACGTCGATGCCATCGTTTGGCGGACGTTCGGGCAGGAGCGCCTCGAGGCGATGGCCTCGACCGCGACCGTGCCGGTGGTCAACGCGCTCTCCGACGAATTCCATCCCTGCCAGGTGCTCGCCGACCTGCAGACCATCGCCGAGCGCAAGGGGTCACTGCGCGGGCTGAAGATGACCTACCTGGGAGACGGTGCCAACAACATGGCGCACTCGC
>NZ_LZMG01000113.1:0-7227 GCF_001673615.1 Mycobacterium sp. 1245499.0 | reverse complement strand
CCCGTCGTCGTCCGGCTGCTGGCCGAGCACAAGCCGTTTCAACATTTCATGGACCGTCTGTATCGGGTGCTGCTGAGCGATGCGGGCCTGGACGGGCGGATCGAGGCCGCCATGTTCTCCGGCGCGCTGAGCACCGCGGTCATGCATCCGTTGGTGGCCGACATCGACGACGAGACCTTGCTCGAACGGGTTACCGATTTGAGCCGGCGCCTGCTCGGTCTGCCTCGACCATCCCGCGACTGACCGCGCCGCGGCTACGTGTCGGCGCGGACCCAGCTCGAGATGCCGTCGTGCGCGATACAGATCAGGAACAGACCATCGGGCGCCTGCGCGACGTAGTTCAGATAGTTCGTGCAGTCGGAGTTTTCGTCCTTGACCCCCGCCATCGGCGGTGAGCGGAACCATCGCGGCTGGTATCGCCTCGGCGAGCCGCAGAACATCAGCCGGCCCGGCTCCGAGGCGAAGGAGACGTATCCGTCGGCGACACCGAAGGCGTAGTAGGTGGTGTTGTCACACGGTGCGCCGAGAACCTGATGGGGCATGATGCCCGGGGTGCAGGCTGGGTAGTCGCAGACGGTCGGCCCGGCCGAGGCTGGCGGCGCCGCCACCACCCCGGCGCCGAGCAACGCGGCAACCATAGCCACGATTGATCGCACCCGATTACTCTGCCACACCTGAAAAGAAAATTCTCCTGGTTGGAGAAGACACCTGGGCCGAACGGTGTTCGGCGACGCGCCATGCCGAAACACCGCTGTGGCCCGCTCCCCGGCGAGCCGGCATTTCCGCATGTAAGGCCTCGGGTGGGCGGCCGACCGACGACGGCATTGAGCCCGGGCGGCGGTGATAAGCTGCTTCTCCGTGCACGATCCGGAGGGGCCTGACGCCGACCCACGTGAGGACGCGGCGCCAGACGAAGTTGCCCGGGCCGAAGCGCGGGCCGAGGCGGCGCGGGCACGCCTGTCGCAACTGCGGCGGGCCGCCGAAACCGGGAGCGTGGACGACGAGGACGGCGCCTCCCAAGACGCCGAGCAGCGCCGCGCGAAGACCCGGAAGCGGCTACGCCTGCGGCGTCCGGGACGGCCTCGGTGGCTGCGACGTCCCAAGCGAAAAACGGTAGCGGTCGGGGTGGGCTCCGTGCTCTGCACGGCCTCTGCCGCCGCGACCGGTTACATGCTGTGGCAGCACCACATCGGCGTGCATAATCGCCAACTCGCCGCGGAGTTCAGTGCGGCCGCCCGGCAGGGGATCACGGCTTTCATGTCAATCGACCCCGCTCATGCCAAGGAGGATGTCCAGCGCGCGATCGATGCCTCCACCGGCGACCAGAAGAACCAGCTGGCTGTGCTGTCGACCCTGATCGTCAATAAGGCCGAGGAGACGAAGGTCGGCAGCACGGTCACCGTCGAAGCGGTCGCCGTCCAATCGTTGAGCGACAATTCGGGAGTCGTGCTGGTGGCGGCGAAGACCACTCCCACTGGGCCGGATAACGCCAAACCGCCGCCGGCCTTGTTTCGGCTCAGCGTCAACATGGACCGCGACGGCGGCCAGCTCAAAATGTCGAAAATCGAATTCCTGCGATGACTGTCGAGCATGGCTCGTCGCCGGACGACACCGAAAAGATTGACGGAGTCCAGACTTCATCCGCCGAGGAGAACGACGGGCCGCCCGCTGGCGAGGTCCCGGCACGCACGGGCCGGCTGGCGGTGATTCGGCGCCGAGCCCGCCCGTATTTGGCACGGTGGCGTGCGATCGTCGCGACGGCGTTGGTGGTTGCCGCCGTGGGAGTCGCCGCAGGCGTGTACTTCTTCGTGTACCGGCCGGACCAGCAGGTCAATGACGCGGCGGCGGGCCGGGCAATCCGGGCGGCGTCAGACGGTGCGGTGGCGGCGCTGTCGTATTCCTACGACCATTTGAACCGCGATTTCGACAACGCGAAATCACATCTCACCGGCGACTTTCTGGCCTATTACAGCAAATTCGCCGACGAGGTCGTCGCGCCGGTGGCGGAGAAGGGACAATTGACGGCGTCCGCCAAGGTGATTCGGGCCGCGGTCTCGGAATTGCATCCCGATTTGGCAGTCGTGCTGATTTTCGTCGACCAGACGACGGCAAGCGTGCACAAGAAGGATCCCGAGAAAACGCAGAGCAGCGTCCTTGTCACGCTGAAAAAAGTCAATGGGTCCTGGCTGATTGCAAAATTCGACCCGTCCGGATAAGCGGGGTAGATCTTGTCCCAACCGTTACCTGGCAGGCCGAAGCGGTGTAACGTCATCGGTCGAGAACGCCGCAACCGACGGCGAAAAGGCGCCTATAGGCACTCTCGGATACGCGCTTCGAGGAGCACCTGATGCGTTCAGTCAAAACACTCACCACCGCAACGCTGGTTGCCGCCACCGCATTCGGCGGTTTGAGCGCTGCGCCCACTGCCCAGGCGATAACCAAGGAAGACGTGGCCCTCAACGGAACCTACCGCGCCACGTCCATCGGCGATTGGGCCCAGCGAAATGACCAGTACTTCGGCGAACCGACGGTCTACCAGGTATGGACCATCAGCTCGACGTGTGACTCGACCCTGGAATGCCATGGCACGGTGACGAGCGACCAGGGATGGACCGCGCCCCTATATATGAAAGATGGGGAGATGTGGAAGGTGAGGCGCGAAGTTCCGAACTGGGAGCGGTGCGAGGACGGTACGGCGTTCCCCGGGCAGCAGCAATACTTCTTCTTCCCGGTGAACGACAACGGCGGGTTTCAAATCGGATCACGGGTCCTCTCGGGCAAGGACAAGACGGTCGGTCCGAGCGGTGCGTGCGGGCAAAACAATTGGCTCGATATCACGATGCCGTTGCGGTTAGACCAGCTCTCCTGACCGGCCGGGCGTAGCTTCGTCGCCTCGCCCCCTGGGCCGCTTCGGCTGGCGAATTCAGGTGGGCAGCATGTCCTTCCACGTCTTGGGCGCTTTCGGAGCGACGAGATCCGACTGCTGATACAACTTCCCGTCCGGACCGACGTAACGACCGGTGTGCGGATCGTACTTTGCCACCACGACCGAGGGCGCGGGCTTAGATGCGTTGGCTCCGAACGAGCTTGGCGCGGCCTGGGGTCCGCCGCCGCCAGCCGTGTCGGCCGGTGCGGGATCGGCCGGTGCAGAGTCGGCCGGCGCGGGACCGGGAGCAACGAGCGGGGCTAACGGCAGTGCCGGCGGCGCGGCCGGCGGCGGGGGAAGTTCTCCCGCCGCAGGGACGTCGAGTGGCGCAATGGGCGGAAGGTCCGCCGACATTCGCGACATCGGCGCCAGCGCTGGTCCCGACGACGGCAACGGGGGGGCGGCGGCCCCCACCGTGCCCGGCGGCGGATTTTCTCCCCGCGGCCCCGCAGGGGCACCGCGCGGCACCGCCCCCGGCGGCAGCGGCGTTCCCTCGACCGGTCCGAAGATCCTGTCATTGGTGGTGATTCGGTCATCGGGCGGCACACCCTGGGCGATCAGGTTGGGATCCAGCGGGTAGGGACCGAGGGTGTGCTGGCGCATCGCCAGCGGCATGTACGGCTTGTCGCTGTTGCAGATTTCTACGGTCGGGGCGCGCTTACCCGGGTGACCCATGCAGGGATAGTTGCGGGCACCGCGCACCGCGATCGGTGAATCCTGCGGCAGTTTGCAATACAACCCGTCCGGTGTGTCGATGTCGGTCAGGTCGTCCGGGGACCGCCAGGTGTTGGGTGGCATGAAGCCGACCGTACAAATAGGCGGATCGTCGACCGTGGCCGCGAAGTCGCCGTAAGCCCTACCGTCCGGGTGGTTTTCACCCTGAGCGGCCTGCTCGATGGCAACGCCCGACGGCAGCAGGACCAGCAGCTGCTCGATGGAAGGGTGATAGGTGACGCCGATCTGCCCGATGGTGGTCAGGTTGGCAAGCAGCACCGGCAGCGTCGGTTTGATCTGTTCGAGAAGCCGCGACGCTTCATTCGCGGCGTCAGGGCCCTTCTCCAGGATGGTGCGGAAGTGAGAATCGTTGTTCACCAACGTATCCGAGATGCCGGCGAAGCTGTGCGCCCACGTTCGGATCGAATCGGTGGTTCGCGCCTGGGTGTCCAGCAGCGGTCCGGTGTCCTCGGTGAGGGCTCGGGTGCGGTCGACGACGCCGTTGGCGTCGCGGGACAGCGTCTTCGAGGAATCGATCAGTGACCCCAGGTCGTAACCGGAACCGTTGAAGCCCTGGAAGGACTCGTCCAGCAATTGGCCGAGCTTGGTCTTCGGGATGCTTTGGACCAACGCGTTGACCTGCTCGAGCATCGGGCCGACCGGCTGCGGAATTGTCGTGTCGCGCACGGCGATAACCGACCCGTCGTGCAGATATGGCGGCGAATTCGTCTTGGGCCGTAGGTCCACGTACTGCTCACCCACGGCGGAGACACTGAGCACCTGCGCGGTCAGGTCCGACGGGACCTTGGGTGAAGTGCTAAGCGACAGCGTCGCTTTCGCGCCGGTCGGCGTCAAACCCACCGAGGTGACCTTGCCGAGCTGAACCCCGCGGTAGGTCACATTGGAAAACCGGTACAGGCCGCCGGTGGCCGGTAGCTCCAGCGTCACCGTCATCCGGCCGATGCCCAGCAGTGTCGGCGCTTGGATGTAGAACAGGACCATCGAGATCACGCCGATGGTTCCGGCGATCACGAACACCGCCAGCTGGATCCGAACGAAGCGCGTCAGCATCTATCCACCCGCTCCCGTTCCGGGCGCCTCCGCGGGCACCGGCGATTGACCAAGACCCGCGTCGGGCACCGGGGCCGCACCCGGTGGCGGCCCGGGCAGCGGGCCCGCGTTCGGCGGCGGCCCGGGCAGCGGGGCCGCGTTCGGCGGCGGCCCGGGCAGCGGGGCCGCGTTCGGCGGCGGCCCGGGCAGCGGGCCGTAAGCCGACGACGGTCCGGGCACCGCACCCGGCGGTGGTGGCGGCAACGGCAATGCGTTGGGATCGATCCACGGCGGCCTCAGCGGGTTATGCAACGGATCGAGTGTGTAATTCAAGCGATACGGGTCCCCGGGCACCGGTGGTACGGGCATATCCAGCTGCCCCCAGTGGGTTCCCAGGAACAATCCCTTCTTGAGCCGCGGGATCGTGAGGTCGAAATCGAAATGCAGGTTGAAGAAGTCACCTCGGACCGCGCGGTCGACGAAGTTCTGGGTGAACGGGAACACGAACGATGCCGCGATGGCCGCGCCGAAGTCCGGTCCGACGTCGGCGAGCGCCTTGATGGTCGGCTCCAGGTTTTTGAGGTTCGTGACCAGGTCGGCCTGGGAGTCGTTGATCAGCCGGGTGGCGGTGTTGCTGAACACGCGAAGATGATCCAGGGCGGCCGTCAGGCGCGGCCGCTCCTTGATCAACACCTCCAGCGCCGGCGGTATCTTGCGCAGCGCGTCGGTGACCACGTCGCGTTGGTCGGCGAAGGTGGCGGCCAGCCGATTCAACGCCTGGATGGAGGCGACGAGGTTGTCGCGCTGGTCGTCCAGCGTGCCCACGAACGTGTCCAGGCGGGTGATCAGATCGCGCACCGCGCCCTCGCGCCCGGACAGGGCGGCAGAGAAATTGTGGATGACCTCGCCGATCTGTCCCAATCCGCCGCCGTTGACGACCGCGCCCAACGACGACAGCGTCTGCTCGGTCGACGGGTAGGCCGATGACCGGCTGAGTGGGATGGTGGCGCCGGGCTGCAGCCGTCCGCTGCCCTGCTGACCGAGCGGTGTGTTGAGCTCCACATGCATCGAGCCCAGCAGGCTGGTCTGACCGACGGTGGCTACCACGTTGGCGGGGACCACGACATCGCGCTTGACCGAGATCTCGACGTCGGCGTGCCAGCCTTGCACCCGCATCGTGCCGACGCTGCCGACGACGACGTCATCGATCATCACGGGCGAATTCGATTCCATCGTCCCGACATTCGGAAGTTCGACGTGGTAGATGTTGGCTCCGGGACCGCGTCCGACCGCACCGGGCAGCGGTAGCGAATTCAGGCCGTGGAATGCGCAACCCGTCGTCGTCAACGCCACGCAACAGCCGACGGTGAACACCCGCCGAGCGACCACTCGAGCGATCATTGTTGTGGCCCCTCGTCTGGGAGCAGCATGCCCGACACGGTCGGCGCCGGTGGTGGCGGCACCGGTGTCGACGGCGGCGGCGGCAGCGGCATCGCCGCGCCCGGTATCCGCGCCGGCGGCACCGCCCCCGGCGGTCCCACCGGATCACCCGGCAGGCCGGTATAGGCCGACACCTCAGGCGGGATCTCGGGCGGTCCGGGTTTCGGGCCCTCGCCGCCGGGCGCCAAGCGCGGTTCGGTGTAGAGAACCCTGGCCGGGTCGACCGACTTGGATATGAACGGGTTGATCGGAATTGGCGAATTGTTCCAGCTCGTCTGCCGCAGCCCCGGCCCCAGGAACAGGGAGCACAGCTTGCCCGATTCGACCGCGGTGATGTTCTCGATGGCACCGATCTGCGTGCAGCCCGGAGTGGACAGCAGAACCTGACCGCCCCACGTGGGATTCGACATATTCATCAGCCCGAACCCGCCGACGATGGTTCCGGTGTCCGCGTTGTAGTCGTTGAAGAAGTTGCCGAACGCGTTCGGCGCGCCGTGCAGAATGTTTTCCAGGGCCATGTGGTGATCGACCAGGTTCTGCGTGACATCGGCCAACCGGGCGATCTGCTCGCTGGTCTGGTTGCGCGTCCCGGCGATGAACCGCCGCACCTCGCCGACCGCCGTCGACAGATCGGTCAGCGCCGCATCCAGATCGGATTTGCTGTCGTTGACCACGCTGGTGAGCGTTGCGAGGCGACCGTTGAACTGCTCGATCTGCACGTTGCTGTCGCGCAGCGCGCCGACGAAGGTCTGCAGGTTCTTGATGATGTCGACGATGTTGCCGCTGCCGTTGGCGAGGATCCGGCCCACCCCGGACAGTTGAGCGAGCGTTTGCCGCAGCTTGTCGCCGTTGCCGTCGAGCGCGTCGGCGGCACTGTCGATGAACCGGCCCACCGATGTGCCCGAGACCCCGCTCTTGGGTCCCAAATCCGTTGCCAGGCGCATCAACTGGGTTTTGACTTCATCCCACTCGACCGGCACCGCGGTCCGTTCGACGGGGATGACCGCCCCGTCGCGCATGACCGGCCCACTGTCGCGATAGGCCGGCGAGAGCTGGACGTAGCGAGCGGCCACCAGATTCGGCGCGACGATCACCGC
>NZ_LZMG01000112.1:0-629 GCF_001673615.1 Mycobacterium sp. 1245499.0 | reverse complement strand
TCGAGCAGGTAGACGCGCTGTCGGACACCGAGCTGCTCGACTTCACCATCCTGGCAAAGGTTTTCGGGTATCCCACCCCCACCGCCGCGGTGCAGCCCCCGCCGGTGCTCAAAGAGGGCGACGACTGCCCCGACTCGACGCTGGCGGTCAAGGGCCTGACCAACGCGCCCCAGTACTTCATCGGTGACCAGCCGAAGTTCACCATGGTCGTCACCAACATCGGACTGGTGGCCTGCAAGCGCGACGTCGGCGCCGCGGTGCTGGCGGCCTACGTCTACTCGCTGGACAACAAGCGGCTGTGGTCGAACCTGGACTGCGCGCCGTCCAACGAGACGCTGATCAAGACCTTCACCCCGGGCGAGCAGGTGACCACCGCGGTGACGTGGACGGGCATGGGCTCGGCGCCGCACTGCCCGCTGCCGCGGCCGGCGATCGGTCCGGGCACCTACAACCTGGTCGTGCAGCTCGGCAACCTGCGCTCGATGCCGGTGCCGTTCATCATGAACCAGCCGCCACCGCCGCCGGGCCCGGTGCCCGGACCGATCAGCCGGCCGCGGCAGCGGGCAGTGCGGCGCCGAGCCCATGCCCGTCCACGTCACCGCGGTGGTCACCTGCTCGCCCGGGGTGAA
>NZ_LZMG01000111.1:0-12792 GCF_001673615.1 Mycobacterium sp. 1245499.0 | reverse complement strand
GTGGTGGGGGTCATTCCGACATCGGTCCGGAACTGCGCAGGCTCGCCCAGACGATCCTCGACGGCATCGACCCCGCGGTGCGCGCGGCGGCGGCGCTGACGGCCGGCGCGGGCGTGGGCACCGGTAAGTGCCAACAGGTGTGGTGCCCGGTATGCGCGCTGGCCGCGCTGGCCACCGGCGACCAGCACCCGTTGCTCACCGCGATCGCCGACCACAGCATCGCCCTGCTCGAGGTGATTCGCGACATCGTCAACGACATCGACCGGTCCGGCGGCCCGGCGCCGGAACCGCCGCCCGACGGTCCGCCCGGTGGCGGGCCCGGCGCTCCCGCCGACGCCGCATCGCGGACCCGGTATCAGCCCATCCCGGTCACGCTCGAGGAGTGAGCCGCCTGCGTCGCAGGTGGTCGGTTCGGGTGGGGATGGGTACAGTTGGCGCAGAACATCAGCGGGAATAGCCGAGAGGGAGGGCCATGTGGTACTGGCTGTTCAAGTACGTGCTCCTCGGCCCGCTGCTGTCACTGCTGGGACGCCCGAAAGTCGAAGGCCTAGAACACGTTCCGAGTTCCGGGCCGGCGATACTGGCCAGTAACCACCTGGCGGTGATGGACAGCTTCTACCTTCCGCTGGTGGTGCGTCGCCGGATCACGTTTTTGGCCAAGTCGGAGTACTTCACCGGCACCGGTTTCAAGGGCTGGTTCCAGCGGTGGTTCTTCACCGCCGTCGGCCAGGTGCCGATCGACCGCACCGACGCCGACAGCGCCCGGGCCGCGCTCACGACGGCGCAGCAGGTGCTGAGCCAGGGCAAGCTGCTGGGCATGTACCCCGAGGGCACCCGGTCACCGGACGGCCGGCTGTACAAGGGCAAGACGGGACTGGCCCGGCTGGCGCTGGAGACCGGTGTTCCGGTGATCCCGGTCGCGATGATCGGCACCAACGTCGTCAACCCGCCCGGCACGAACATGCTGCGGTTCGGCCGGGTCACCGTCCGCTTCGGCAAGCCGATGGACTTCTCCCGGTTCGACGGGCTGGCCGGCAACCGCTTCATCGAGCGGGCCGTCACCGACGAAGTGATCTATGAGCTGATGGGGCTGTCCGGTCAGGAATACGTCGACATCTACGCGGCGAGCCTAAAAAAGGGCGGTGACGACGGCGCCGCCAACGGCGAGGCCGTCCGGATCCCCGAAACCGCGGCCGGTTAGCCGACGGCGGTAGCCGGCGCCAGCTGCTGCGGGGCCGCATCCCGCGCCAATCCGCGGGCGGTGACGGTGACACCCACCGTGACGAGCACCGCCAGCGCCCACCACACATAGGACATCCCGGCGAGCTGACGCCACCAGACTGCGCTGGTCTCGTGGTGCTTGGGCAGCAGGTCGATCGGCGACCACCGCATCAGCGCCACCCCCGCGGCGCTGACCACGATCAGCGCCGCATTGCGGCGCCGCCAGCCCACGATCGCCGTCACCAGCACCGCCGGCAGCACCCAGACCCAGTGGTGCGACCAGGACACCGGCGAGACCACCAGCCCGAACAGCGCGACGCAGACCAGCGCGAGCGTGGGCTCCTCGGCGCGCAACACCCGTCGCATCGCCCAGACCGTCAGCGCCAGCACCAGCAGCGACGCGGCCACCCAGAGCAGGGCGCGTTCCTGTTGCCCGAGCCCCAGCCGGGCCAGCGCGCCGGCGATGTTCTGGTCGGTGTTCAACGACGCGGAACCGATCCGGTCGGTGTGGTGCACGGTGTGCGTCCAGTACTCCCACGAGTCGTTCCAGGCCAGCACGAAACCCAGCAGCGTCGCCCCCACGAAAGACGCCAGCGCGGTCAGCGCGGCCCGGGTGTCACGGCGCAGCAGGAAATAGAGCAGGAACACCGCCGGGGTCAGCTTCAGCGCCATACCCAGGCCCAGCAACAGCCCGCGCGGCCACGGCGTGCGCCGCGGCACGCAGTCGGCGACCACCAGCGTCATCAGCACCACGTTGATCTGTCCGAAGGCGAAGTTCGAGCTGATCGGTTCCAGCCAGACCGTCGCCGCCGCCGCTGCGACGATCGCCAGCCACCACCGGCGCAGCCAGGCCGGACCGGGCAGCTTCGCCGAGGTGCTCCAGACGTCGAGGCGGGTCAGCACGATCACCGTCGACACCACCAGCAGCAACAGTGTCAGGGCGGTGATCGCGACGCTGGCGGTGGGCATGTGCATCCAGGCGAACGGGCAGAACACGATGGCCGCCAGCGGCGGATAGGTGAACGGCAGATCCACGATCGGCGTGTGGAACAGCACGTCCCCGCGGTACAGCGGGTGGCCGTCCATCCACGCCCGCGCGCCCATCTGATAGACATCGATGTCGATGCGATAGGGCGTGTGCCCGAACAGCTGCCACGCCGCATAACTGAGCCCCGCGGCGGCGGTCAGCCACGCCAGCCCCCACCCCAGCACCCACCCGGGGCCCCGCTTGCCTGCCAAGCCCACGCCGGGCGCCTGCCGTGTACTCATGTCGCACCACAGCGTAATGGGTGCGCGGCCCCCGACCCGCCTGGTGCAGCGCGGGTCCCACCTGCCCGGCGCAGACAGGCGTAGCTTTCAAGAGTGCTCCATTCGTTCGTGTCCGAGGTGACCCGATGGTTTGCCCACGACGTGTACGACCGCGGGCACCTGCCGCTGCTGTGCTGCCTGGTCGCCTTCATCCTGACGTTTTTCGTCACGCGGACGTTCGTGCGGTTGATCCGGCACCGCGCGGACAACGGCAGGCCCACCCGGTGGTGGCACCCGCGCAACGTCCACGTCGGGGGAGTGCACATTCACCACGTGACCTTCGGGGTGGTGCTGACCCTGCTCTCCGGCCTGACGCTGGTCACGCTGGCCATCGACGGGCATGAACCCGAATTCACCATCGCGGCAGCCTTTTTCGGGATCGGCGCCGCCCTGGTTCTGGACGAGTACGCACTGATCCTGCACCTGTCCGACGTGTACTGGTCCGAAGACGGCCGCACCTCGGTGGACGCGGTGTTCGCCGCGGTGGCGGTGGCCGGGCTGTTGATCATGGGTCTGCACCCGCTGATGTTTTTCCTGCCGATCTGGCACAACGCCGACTCGGCGATGCTGCGGGCCGTGGTGGCCAGCGCCATGGCGCTGACGTTGCCCCTGGCCGTCGTGGTGGTGCTCAAGGGCAAGGTGTGGACCGGCCTGCTGGGCATGTTCCTGGTCATCCTGCTGGTGATCGGCGCCATCCGGCTGTCGCGCCCGCACGCCCCGTGGGCGCGGTGGCGGTATTCGACGCAACCGGACAAGATGCGCCGCGCGCTGCAACGCGAGCGGAGACTGCGCCGCCCGGTGGTGCGGGCCAAGCTGTACCTGCAGTGCGCCATCGCCGGCACACCGCGGCTGCCCGACGAACGCACCGTCGACGCCACGCTCGACCACGAGATCCACCCCGCGCCGGCGCCCACCGGGCCCATCCTGATCAGTCGGTAGCCGGCTTCCCGGCCGATGGACCGGCTCCTCTTTCGTGCCGTGCCGGTACTCATCGTCGCCGGTCTAGGCCGATGGACCGGCTCCTCTTTCGTGCCGTGCCGGTACTCATCGTCGCCGGTCTAGGCCGATGGACCGGCTCCTCTTTCGTGCCGTGCCGGCACTCATCGTCGCCCGTCTAGGCTTTCTCCGGTGCGGTACTTCTACGACACCGAATTCATCGAGGACGGCCGCACCATCGAGCTGATCTCGATCGGGGTGGCCGCCGAAGACGGCCGCGAGTACTACGCGGTGTCCACCGAATTCGACCCCGAGCGCGCCGGGCCCTGGGTGCGCGCCAACGTGCTGCCCAAGCTGCCGCCCCCGGCGTCGCAGCTGTGGCGCTCGCGCCGCCAGATCCGAGAGGACCTGGAGGACTTCTTCGGCCTGAATTCCGGGCGGGCGGCCGCCGAGCCGATCGAGCTGTGGGCGTGGGTGGCGGCCTACGACCACGTGGCCTTGTGTCAGCTGTGGGGCACCATGCCGGAGCTGCCGCGAGCGATCCCGCGCTTCACCCGTGAGCTGCGGCAACTGTGGGAGGACCGGGGCAGCCCACGGATGCCGCCCCGATCGTCCGACGCGCACGACGCGCTGGTCGACGCGCGCGATCAGCTCCGCAGATACCGGCTCATCACCGGTGGGGACTGAGACGCCGGCGGGACGCACCCGGCCGGGCCGCGTTCCCGCAGATCAGCCCTGACCAGGGACCCCCGCGCCGCGGTTACGATGGACCGATGAACTGGACCGTCGACATACCGATCGATCAGCTGCCGCCGCTGCCGCCGCTGCCGACCGATCTGCGGGCGCGGCTGGACGCCGCACTGGCCAAACCGGCCGCCCAGCAGCCCAGCTGGCCCGCCGACCAGGCGACGGCAATGCGCACGGTCCTCGAAAGCGTCCCGCCGGTGACGGTGCCGTCGGAGATCGTCCGGTTGCAGGAGCAGCTGGCCCAGGTGGCCCGGGGCGAGGCGTTCCTGCTGCAGGGTGGGGACTGCGCGGAGACGTTCACCGAGAACACCGAACCCCACATCCGCGGCAATGTCCGCACGCTGCTGCAGATGGCGGTGGTGCTGACATACGGCTCGAGCATGCCGGTGGTCAAGGTGGCCCGCATCGCCGGCCAGTACGCCAAGCCGCGCTCGGCCGACATCGACGCGTTGGGGTTGAAGTCCTACCGCGGCGACATGATCAACGGCTTCGCCCCGGACGCCGCCGTGCGCGACCACGACCCGTCGCGGCTGGTGCGCGCCTACGCCAACGCCAGTGCGGCGATGAACCTGGTTCGGGCGCTGACGTCGTCGGGATTGGCCTCGCTGCACCTGGTGCACGACTGGAACCGGGAATTCGTCCGGACCTCGCCGGCCGGCGCCCGATACGAGGCGCTGGCCACCGAGATCGATCGCGGGCTGCGCTTCATGAGCGCCTGCGGGGTGGCCGACCGCAACCTGCAGACCGCCGAGATCTACGCCAGCCATGAGGCTTTGGTGCTGGACTACGAGCGGTCCATGCTGCGCCTGTCCGAAAGCGACGGCGGCGAACCGCAGCTGTATGACCTGTCCGCGCACACCGTGTGGATCGGTGAGCGCACCCGCCAGCTCGACGGCGCGCACATCGCCTTCGCCGAGGTGATCGCCAACCCGATCGGCGTCAAGATCGGCCCGACGATCACCCCGGAGCTGGCCGTCGAATACGTCGAGCGGCTCGACCCGAACAACAAGCCCGGCCGGCTGACGCTGGTGAGCAGGATGGGCAACAACAAGGTTCGCGACCTGCTGCCCCCGATCGTGGAGAAGGTCCAGGCCACCGGTCACCAGGTGATCTGGCAGTGCGACCCGATGCACGGCAACACCCACGAGTCGTCCAACGGTTACAAGACCCGCCACTTCGATCGCATCGTCGACGAGGTGCAGGGCTTCTTCGAGGTGCACCGCGCGCTGGGCACGCACCCGGGCGGCATTCACGTCGAGATCACCGGCGAGAACGTCACCGAGTGTTTGGGTGGCGCGCAAGACATTTCGGACACCGACCTGGTCGGCCGTTACGAAACCGCTTGCGACCCACGGCTGAACACCCAGCAGTCGCTGGAGTTGGCCTTCCTCGTCGCCGAGATGCTGCGCGACTAGCCGCGCGCCGAAAGCCGCTCCCGCTGTACGCCCTGCGACGCCGGGGTGGCCGGGGCAGTGCGGCTTCGCTTCGAGGTGAGCCGGGCTCGCAGGTTGCCCCACACGATGCGCGGTAACAGGGCGGGATCCTGCAGCCGTGAGGGCGGGTCGATGAAGTTGGAGACCCGAAAGAAGCGTTCGGTCAGGACGACGTCCCGGGTCGAGGCGTTCAGTGCGGCGCGCGAGACCCAGCCTGAGAGTCGCCGGCGTAGTCCGCGCGGCCGGTAGCCGCCGGACGTGGCCCGGTCCCTGGCCCGATTGGCGGCCCACGTCTGGCCGATGTACTGGGCCGTTGCCCGGAAAAAGCGTTGCGCCAGTTGGGCATCGCCCGCGCTCAGGCAATCGCGCAGGGTCAGTGCTTCCAGCGCGGCGATCGTCATGCCCTGGCCGTAGGTCGGATCGAGGCTGCAGAGCGCGTCGCCCATCACCAGCAAACCCGAAGGGAAATCGGCCATTTGGTCGTAGCGCCGCCAGATCGCGGCGGTGTGGTGGTATGTCACGGCTTCACCGATGGGATAGGCGCGGCGCAGGCCCTCGATGATGGCGGGGGGCAGCGCCGGCTCGGCCATCGCGAGCATCGCGGCGAAATCGGTTGGCGGCTCGCCGGCCTCGGCCGGCACGCCGATCGCCAGCATGAACGTGTCGTGCTCGTTGGCCAGCAACAAGCCCCCCGGCCGGCCGCCCCCCGGGTTGAACATCACCAGCCGCTGGGCGATCGATCCCTCGGGCATGCTCAACTGTTGGCTCGCGTAGCCGTATCGGGCCACCGCCCGATCCTCGGTTGGCCGTGCATAACCCAGGCTCTCCAGAAACGCCGGGGTGCGTGCGGCGCGCCCCATGGCGTCCACCACCAGATCGGCGTCCAGCTCGGTGAGAAAACCGTTGTAGCGCCGGGTGATTCGCACGCCGTTGACGATGTCCGCGGTGTTGAGAAGTTCGGACACGTCGTGCCCGTCGAGGAAGGTCACGTTCGGCAGGGCCTTGACCCGCCGACGGACGTGAAACTCCATGAACGGCCGGGTCGTCATGTGCAGCGCCAACGCGTCCGGATCGGCGAACGTCCCCGAGTGTTTCATCTCGTAGCGCCCGAAGCGCACGTAGAACCGCGACAGATCGCCGTCGTCGACGACGACCGCCCCCGCCCTGGACAGGTCCTCGAGCAGGCCGGGAAACAATTCTTCCAGCACCTGCAGGCCGCGGCTGTAGAAGTTGTGCACGTGACGGCCCTGGGGGATTCCCCGCCGGTGGCACGGATGGTCGGGCAATCTGTCCCGCTCGACCACACTGACCGAATCGTAGAACTCCGAAAGTACACGCGCGGCAAGCAAACCCGCCATTCCGGCACCCAGTACGACTGCGTGCTCGCCGAGCCGGTTCGGCGAGTCGACGCGATGCGTTGTCGAACCCATGCAGAAGTACGGTACACCAAAATTAAGAAAAATAAGAGAATTTTGTGATTACTTTAAGACGCGTGTCGTCGTGCCGGGTTACGTCGACCCCGAGTGCGGCCGGCTACAGCAGACCGTCGAGGTTGCTGCCGACCGTCCACGCCGCGGTCGCGACCAGCCCGGTGATCGCCAGGATCACCGCCACCCACACCAGCACCATGCGCCGGTTGTGCTGGCGCGCCCAGACGAACTCGCTGATCGGGATGCCCGCGAATTCGCCTGTGACAGCCTCGTATTCGTAGTCGTCCTCGGGCTCGACGTCGGTCTGCACCGGGCGTTTCGGCTCCGGCCAGTCCTGCGGCCCCCGCGTCAGCTGGCGCGTGGGTGCACGCACCGGCGCCGGTCCGGGCGGCGCGGGCCGGTGCGGTGGCCGCTGGCCCATCCGGCTGTGCTGCGCCGCCGCCGAACGGTGTTGCGCGGAGTTGCGTGGCGCCGGCACGGAGAACTCCGGCAGCGCAAGCTCGTCGGCGATGGCGTCGAGGTCGGCTCGCATCTCGATCGCGTCGGCGTAGCGGTCGGCGGGGTCGCGGGCCGTGGCGCGCTGGACGAATTCGTCGAACTGCCCGGGCACGCCGTCGATGACCGCACTCGGCGGCGGCACGTCGGTGTCCAGCCGCTGGTAGGCGAGCGACAACGCGGAGTCGCCGGTGAACGGTGTGCGCCCGGTGAGCAGCTCGTAGGTCATGATCCCCGCGGAGTAGACGTCGCTGCGCGCAGTGGCGGTGCCGTCGCGCACCTGTTCGGGTGACAGATAGGCGGCGGTGCCCAAAATGACGCTGGCGGAGGTGATTCCGGCGGCGGCGACGGCTCGCACCAACCCGAAGTCGGCGATCTTGACCTCGCCGTCGTCGGAGATCAGCACGTTCTCGGGCTTGACGTCGCGATGCACTAGGCCGGCCCGGTGCGCGGCGGCCAGCCCGCCCAGCACCGGACGAAGCACCGCGGCGACGGCATAGGGCGGCATGGGTCCGCGTTCGCCCAGCAGTTCGCGCAGCGTGCCGCCCTCGATGAGCTCCATCACCAGAAACGGGTGCCGGGCGTCCAGGCCCTGGTCGTAGACCGCGACCAGCCCGGGGTCCTTCAGTCGGGCGACGGTCTGGGCCTCCCGCTGGAAGCGGGTCAGGAATTGCTCGTCGCCGGCGTAGCGAGAATCCATCACCTTCACCGCGACGGGGCGGTCCAGGCGGGTGTCCAGGCCGCGGTACACCGTCGACGTGCCGCCGCTGGCGATCCTGGACTGAACCAGGTAGCGGCCGTCCAGCAAGGCGTTCTCCAACGGATCGGCCGACCCGGATTGGGGACGGCGACCATGCGGGCCGACCCGGCCCGAGGCGGGGCCGGGCGATTGCGCTTGGGCCACGGGGCCATCGTAGGTGTGCGGCCGTGATTGGCCGGTAGAACACGGGTTCAAGGTGGCCATCTAGGCCTACACTTGCCGGGATGAGCAGTATTCCTGCCGGCGACGATGTGCTAGAGCCCGACGAGCCGATCTATGACCTCAAGCGGGTCGCCGAACTGATGGGGGTGCCGGTCACCAAGGTGCATCAGCAACTCCGGGAGGGCCACCTGGTTGCGGTTCGCCGCGACGAGGGTCTGGTGGTGCCGCAGGTGTTCTTCACCAAGTCCGGTGAGGTGGTCAAGAGCCTGCCGGGACTGCTGACCATCCTGCACGACGGCGGCTACCACGACACCGAGATCGTGCGCTGGTTGTTCACCCGGGATCCCTCGTTGACGGTCACCCGTGACGGCAGCCGCGACGCCCTCAACAACGCCCGTCCGGTCGACGCCCTGCACGCCCATCAGGCCCGTGAGGTCGTGCGCCGGGCGCAAGCGATGGCCTACTGAGCCCGTTCGCTCAATCGGCGGGGACGTCGGCGGCGACGCCCGCGGGCTCGGCCTGCCGCGCGGGGGCCCGATACAGGCTGTAGCCGGCGATCAGCGCGCAGACGGTGGCCAGCGAAAAGTGCAACCACGAGTACATGCCGTGCGAGCCATCGGGTTTGAAGATCACCATCACCCAGGTCGACACGCCGCCGATGAGCGCGACCGCCCGCCGCGACTGCGCCAGCGGGGCCACGATCGCCAGCGGCCACGAGTAGTACCAGGGCAGTGCGGCCGGCACGAACAGCACCACGATCAACATCGACCACGCGATGCCGGTAAGCGCGGCCCGGTCGTCGCGGCGAAACCGCCACCACAACAGCGGCAGCGAAATCGCGATGATCGCGATGCCGGCCAGCCGGGTGACGCGAAGGATCGGATAGAAGCTCACCGGGAAGAACCCGCCGCCGATCGCGTGGATCAGGTTGGCGGCCGCGGTGGGCACGGTCAGCCAGTTGATGATCTTCACCGATCCGGCCAGCGCGGTCAGCCAGCCCAGGCCGACGCCGGCCACCGCCGACAGGACCGCGAACACCACCAAAAAGATCAGCAGCGACAACGCCGTGGCCGCGAAAAACGCTGGCACCGGCCGATATCCGCGCCGATCGCGCAGCTGACGCGCCCACACCCACACCAGAAAAGGCAGCGCGATGCCGGCGGTGGCTTTGACCGCGATGGCGACGGTGATCAGCGTGATGCCGGCAACGGGGCGGCCACCGAACGTCAACGCGATGCCGGCGGCCATCAGGCCCACCATCAGCATCTCGTTGTGCACCCCACCCATCAGATGGATGAGCACCAGGGGGTTGAGCACGCAGATCCACAGCGCCGTCGCACCGTCGGCGCCCAGCTGGTGCGCGATGCGGGGGGTCGCCCAGACCAGCAGCGCCAGGCCGGGCAGCATGCAAAGTCGCAGCAACGCGGTGCCGGCCACCACGTTGTTGCCGACCACGATGGTGATGATCTTGGCCACCAGGATGAACACCGGGCCATAGGGTGCGGTGGTGATGGACCAGATGGGACTGACGTTGTCCAACAGGCTGTTTGGGTTGGCGACCGGGCCGACGGCGTACGGGTCCAGTCCGTCGCGCAGCAACGCCCCCTGCGCCAGGTAGGAATAGGTGTCCCGGCTGAAGACGGGCACCGACACCAGCAGCGGCGCCAGCCAGAACGCGGTGGTGGCCTTCATGACGAACTCGGTCGCCTCGCCGGCCAACACCCGACGGCCCAGGGCGAGCCACGCGATCAGCATCAGACCGACACCGGTCCACAACACGATCGACGACAGCACCAGGCCGTGCCCAAAACGCAACCAGGACATGTGCATCGACTCGAGCAGCGGGTCGTGCTGGCGGGTGCTGCCCGCGCCCAGGCCGCCCAGGGTGATCAGCACCGAGCCGAGCACGCCCAGTTTCGCCGGGCGGGAGTCGCCGGCGGCGAGGAAGGCCTTCAGCCGTGAAACCCATTCACCGCGTGCCGGTTTGGCCGCCGGTGAGTCGGCTGCCGGGCTATCGATTGGCGTCGTCATCGGTCAGGCGGACCGGTTCGTGGCCAGCTTGGCCAGTTCGGACAGGCCCGCTTTGGCCGCGGTGTTGATGGGTGCGGCCGCCAGGGTGGCCAGCGCCCGCTGGGTCAGCGTGGCGATCCGCTGCTCGGCCGCGGCCAGCGCCCCCACCGACTCGATGACGTCGCGCAGCTGATCCACCTGCGCATCGGTCAGCCGGGCCCCGATTGAGGTACGTAACAGGTTGGCCGCCAACGGGTCTGACTTCTCCGCCAGCTCCACCGCCTCGGCCAGCAGCACGGTGCGCTTGCCCGATCGCAGATCGTCCCCGGACGGCTTGCCGGTCACCGTGGGGTCACCGAACACGCCCAGCACGTCGTCGCGCAGCTGGAACGCCACCCCCAGGTCTGTGCCGAACTGGCTGAAGACGTCGTGGACGTCGGGCCGGTCGGCGGCGGCGGCCGCCCCGAGTTGCAGCGGCCGGGACACGGTGTAGCAGGCGGTTTTGAAGGTGTCGACGTTCATCGCCGAGGCGATCGAGGCGGCCGCGCTGGCCTCGGCGACGATGTCGAGGTACTGCCCGCCGAGCACCTCGGTGCGAATGTTCGCCCACACCCGCCGGACCCGGCGCGCCGCCTGCGGCGTCAACTCCACCCCGAACACGATGTCGTCGGCCCAGGCCAGCGCGAGATCGCCGAGCAGGATGGCCGCCGACATCCCGAACTGCTCGGGCGAGCCCTGCCAGTGCCGCTCGCGATGCAGCGCCGCGAACTGGACGTGGGTGGTCGGCCGGCCGCGTCGGGTGGAGGAGTCGTCGATCACGTCGTCGTGCACCAGCGCGCAGGCGTGCAGCAGCTCGAGTGCGGAAAACAGCAGCAGCGCTTGCTCATCGGGCGCTTCGGTGGTCACCGCGCGCCAGCCCCAATAGGCGAAGGCGGGCCGCAGCCGCTTGCCCCCGCCCAGCACGAAGTCTTCCAGCGCGGCGATCAGACCGCTGTAGTCGTCTCCGATGTACGCGGTCTCGGTGCGCCGGTCGTGCATGTACCGCCGCAACTGGTCGGTGATGGCGCCGGTCAACTCGACGGTTGCCGCTGCTGCTGTGGCTCCTAGGCTCAGCGCGGCGCCCCTTTCTGCTCGGCTGGCTGGGTGTTCCAGGCCCGACCAGTGTATTCGCCGCGGCGCCCGGGTCGCCTTCCCCACGGTTTCCCCACGGCGCGGGCGGGCGGACCCAGTTGCTTCGCATGGCTCACAAACCCGCCCCTATGCTGGCGGGTGCGCTGGGGGCCGCGAATGCTGCGCGGCCGCAAGACGCCCCGGGCCAATAGTCGTCAGATGGAGAGAAGCCGCGTGACCCTCAACACCATTGCGCTCGAGCTGGTGCCGCCGAACGCCGACGAAGGTCGGGAGCGGGCGCTGGAAGAGGCGCACAAAGTGGTGCGGAATTCGGCCGAGGCGGGCCTGGGCGGCCGGATCCGGCACGTGATGATTCCGGGGATCATCGCCGAGGACGACGACCGCCCCATCCAGATGAAGCCCAAGCTGGACGTGCTCGACTTCTGGTCGATCGTCAAGCCGGAACTGCCCGGGATCAACGGCCTGTGCACGCAGGTCACCGCCTTCATGGACGAGGCGTCGCTGCGCGCGCGGCTGACCGAGCTGACCTCGGCGGGCATGGAGGGCGTGGTCTTCGTCGGGGTGCCGCGCACCATGAACGACGGCGAGGGCTCCGGCGTCGCCCCCACCGACGCCCTGTCGATCTACCGCGAGCTGGTGACCAACCGCGGCGTGATCCTCATCCCCACCCGGGACGGCGAACAGGGCCGGTTCAACTTCAAGTGCGACCAGGGCGCCACCTACGGTATGACGCAGCTGCTGTACTCCGACGCGATCGTGGGCTTCCTGAGCGAGTTCGCCAGGCAGACCGACCACCGGCCGGAGATCCTGCTGTCGTTCGGCTTCGTGCCGAAGATGGAGAGCCGGGTCGGGCTGATCAACTGGCTCATCCAGGACCCGGGCAACCCGGCGGTGGCCGCCGAGCAGGAGTTCGTCAGGAAGCTGGCCGCCGGCGAACCGGCGCAGAAGCGCCAGCAGATGCTCGACCTGTACAAGCGGGTCATCGACGGGGTTGCCGAGCTGGGCTTCCCGCTGAGCATCCACCTCGAGGCGACGTACGGAAATTCCGGGCCGGCCTTCCAGACGTTCGCGGAGATGCTCGCCTACTGGTCACCGGGCCGGCAGGGGTAGCTAGCTGGGCGGCGGCTGGTCGCGCGGCGCCGTCAACCGCGGTGACCGG
>NZ_LZMG01000110.1:0-10415 GCF_001673615.1 Mycobacterium sp. 1245499.0 | reverse complement strand
CGGAGGTGCGGGCGAAGACCAGGTCGTGGGTCGCGCGGTGGACCCCCGTGTTGAACCGCTTGGAGCCGTTGATCACCCAGCTGTCGCCGTCGCGTTCGGCGTGCGTTTCCAGCCAGGTGGCATCCGAACCGTGCTTGGGTTCGGTCAGCCCGAAGGCCATGGACCGCTCCCCGGTGATCAACGCCTCCGACCACACCTTGCGCTGCTCGTCGGTGCCGAACCGCTCCATCATGATCACCTGCGGGAAGTTGCCGACAATCGACGACTCGTTCTGCAGGTCGTTGTGCAGGCCAAGGCCCTTGTGCGCCAGGTGCTCCCGGATGATCGCCATGTCGACGTTGCTGCCGTCGCGGCCGCCCAGCGAGGCGGGCAGTCCGTAGCGCAGCCAGCCTGCCTTATCGGCTCGTCGGCGCATCTCGGAGAGCAGGTCCTCCCACTCGCGCGTCGGGATCCCGTCGTTGTCCCAGTCGGTGCGCGCATGCTCGCGGCGCTGGTCGAAGTACTGGATGTTCTCACGTTCCAGCGGCTTGATCTCGGTCTCGATGAACTCGTCCATCTCGGCGAGCACGCCCGGGAGGTGTTCTGGCAGGGTGAAATCCACGGTTATCTCCTCGCGGTTCTCGCGTTACGCACCATAGAGAGTCTTCTTCCACACCGTCGACAGCGTGGCGATCGCGTCCTCGTCGCTGATCTCCATGCCGAGACCCGACTGCCCGACGAAGACGGTGGTGAAGTTCTCGAACAACAGCGCGATGGCCGCCGCCGTGTGTTGCGGGTTGAGCTCGGCGCCGTAGCCCTGCTCCTGCGCACGCCACACCGATGCCGCCACGATGTCCACGCCGAAGCGGCGAAACTCGTTCTGCACGGCCGCAAACCGCTGCTGGGTGGCGGCCAGCTGGGCGACCGCGATCATGATGCCGATGTTCTGTTTGAACATGTTCCAGTAGCCGGTGACCACCGAGGTGAAGAAGGCGTCGTCGTCGGGCGAGTCCGGCAGGTGAACGCTCAGCCCCGACGGCGTCACCACCTCGTGCAGGAACGACTCCGCGAGTCCGGCCAGCAGGTCTTCCTTGTCGGCGAAGTATCGGTAGAAGACCGCCGGTGATTTGCCCGCGGCCGAGGTGATGTCGGCCAGGGTGGTGCCGTGAAAGCCCCGTTCGGCAAACAGTTTACGGGCGGCCTGTTCGATGGCCTGCCTGGTCTGGCGACCTTTGGCGGTCAGCTCGCGGGCTGCCTCCGGGGCGGACATTCAGTTCCCCCGCACGTACTGTCGCTTTCGGTCGCCGGCCCGCAACAGGGCGCTCGGCAGGTCGTGTCCGACCAGCGATTTCGCCACGTCGGCGGCGGCGATGGCGGCGTGCAGGTCGACGTCGACGTCGATGCCGCTGTCGCCCAACAGGTACACCAGATCCTCGGTGGCGATGTTGCCGGTGGCGCCCGGCGCGAAGGGGCAGCCGCCCAGCCCGCCGACCGAGGAGTCCAGCCGGGTCACCCCGGAGTTGACCGCGGCGTAGGCGCTGGCCAGCCCGGAGCCGCGGGTGTTGTGGAAGTGTCCGCCCAGCGGCAGGTCGCCGATCACCGGACGTAGTTGCGCGATAAGCGAACTCACCCGGCCCGGGGTGGTGGTGCCGATGGTGTCGGCGATGGACAGGCGGTCGGCGCCGCGCTCGCGGGCGGCCGCCGCGATCTCGAGCACCCGCTGGGACGGGGTGGGGCCTTCGAAGGGTGAGTCCCAGGCGGTGGCGATGACGACTTCGACGGTGACATTGCTGCCATGGGCGATGGCGACGATCTCGTCGATCGCCTCGGTGGCCTCGGCGCTGCTGCGTCCGACGTTGGCCTTGCTGAAGGTGTCGTCGGCGGCCACCACGTATTCGATGGAGCGCAACCCGGCGGCGACGGCCCGCTTGGCGCCGTTGGGACTGGCCACCAGGGCCGAGAATTCGATGTCGGGATAGTCGTGCAGATGGGCGGCCAACTCGGCGGCATCGGCCATCGACGGCACCTTCGTCGGGGAGACGAACGCAGTGACCTCGACCTCACGGACCCCGGTCGCCGCCACCGCGGCCAGCAGTTCCAGCTTGGCCGACAACGGGATTGGCGTTTCGATCTGCAGACCGTCGCGCAGGGCCACCTCGCGGATGTCGACGTGAGTCATCGGCGCAGCTCCTCCTCATCGCTCCGCTCTGCATCCTCGCCGGCGCGGGCGGTCATAGCACCTCCTCGGAGCGCAGCTCCGCGAGCTCCTCGGCCGTCTTGCCCAGCAACCCGATGAAGACGTCGTCATTGTGCTGGCCCGGACGGGCTGGCCCGGCGTGGCGCAGGCGGCCGGGCGATTCCGAGAGCACCGGCACGATGCCCGGGCCCAGCACGTTGCGCTGCAGCCGCTCGTCGTAGTGCTCGATCAACATGTCGCGGGCGCGCAGCTGCGGGTCGTTGACCACCTCGGCGACGGTGTTGATCGGACCGGCGATCACCCCTGCGGCGGACAGGGTTTCGATGATGTCAGCGGGCCGGCGTTGCGCCGCCCAGGCGCCGATGATGTTGTCGAGTTCGTCCTGGTTGCGGCCACGCGCGACGTGGGTGGCGAACCGGTCGTCGGTGGCCAGCTCCGGGCGGCACATCGCCTTGCACAGCCGGGCGAACACGGTGTCCTGGTTGGCGGCGATCACCACCCACGAACCGTCGGCGCTGCGGTAGATGTTCGAGGGCGCGATGCCGTCGAGCCGGGTGCCCGACGGTCCACGCACCACTCCGCCGACATCATAGTCGGGAATGGTGGATTCCTGTACGGCCAAACATGATTCGGTCAATGCGACGTCGACCACCTGGCCGCGCCCGGTGACACTGCGCCGGTACAGCGCGGCCAGCGCGCCCTGCGCGCCGAACATGCCGGCCAGGCTGTCACCGAGCGAGAGCGCCAGGCGGGGCGGCGGCCCGCCGGGGAAACCGTTGAGGTGCCGCAGTCCGCTGGCCGCTTCGGCGACCGAGGCGTAGCCGGCCTTGGTGGCATCGGGTCCGGTCTGCCCGTAGCCCGACACCCGCACCAGGATGATCCCCGGATTGCGCTCGCTGAGGACGTCGTAGCCCAGGCTCCATTTTTCCAGCGTGCCGGGGCGAAAGTTCTCCACCACGATGTCGGATTTCTCGACAAGGTCGCAGAACAGCTCGCGCCCGCGGGGGTGGCGCAAGTCCAGGGTGATCGCCTTCTTGTTGCGCGCGTGCACCGTCCAGAAGACGTGTTGGCCGTCGAGTTCGGCCTGGCCCCAGGTGCGTAGCGGGTCCGGGGCTTTGGGCAGTTCCACCTTGATCACGTCGGCGCCCATGTCGGCGAGAAGTCGCCCGGCGAAGGGACCGGCGATCAGGGTGCCCAGTTCGAGCACCCGAATGCCGTCCAGGGGGCCGGTCACCGTCATTCGGCGCTCGCGAAGTCGTGCCGCACCAGCCAGTCGGTGACGATGGTGACGGCGGCCCGCAGCGCGTCGCGCTGGTCGGGTCCGGCGTAATAGTGTGTGGCGCCGGGGATTTCGTGCATTTCCTTGTCCTCATGTCCGATCGCCTGGAACAGCCTCCGGGTATGGCTGGGCGTGCAGGCGTCATCCGCAAGATTACCGATCACCAGCGCCGGGATCGCGATATCGGGCCCGCAGGCCACCGCGTCGCCGCGCGCGTCGTCATAGCTCCACTGCGACAGCCAGCCGCGCAGGGTGCAGAACCGGGCCAGTCCGACGGGGCTCATGTTCACCACCTGAGGATCCCCCAGATAGCAGGTGCCCGGGGCGCGTTCGTTGGGATCGACGGTCGGGTCCAGCCAGCGCGGGTCCGCCATGGTGCCGTGCACGACGAAGCCGAACTCGTCGTCGGGCCGCCCGGCTGCAGCCAGCTCGGCCAGCTTGTCCCTGACCCATGCGGTGATGCGGCGGTTGCGGTCGATCTGCGCCTGCCGGTAGCGATCCAGAAATTCTTGGCTGTAAGGCGGCTGATTGGGGTTGTCGGGGTTGTACAGGTCCAGTTCGGGATCGCGCTTGGTGGGGTCGGATTCGTCGAGGATGGATGCGTCCAGCCATTCGGTCAGCGTGCCGTGCCGGCTGATGTGCGCGGCGAGCAGCATGATGCCGTCGGCGGCGGGCAGGTCGAGTCTGGTGAGGTCGGGGCCGTCGCCGGTCGGGCTGGACGTGATGGTCGGATTCTGCGCCTGCTGCTGATAGAACACCGACAGCGACCCGCCGCCACTCCATCCGGCCAGCACCACCTTGGCGTAACCCAGCCGCTTTTTGGCGTCCTTGATGCACTCGCCGAGATCCTCGACCACCTTCTCCATCAGCAGCGCCGAGTCGGTGCCGCGGAAGCGGCTGTTGCAATAGATGACGTGATGGCCGGCGCGGGCCAGCGCGTTGATCATCGGCAGGTAGGCCCCGCCGCCGATGGGATGCATGAACACCAGCACGGTGTCCGACGGCTTGTCCTTCGGCTTGAGCAGGTAGCTCTCCAACACGGTGATCTCGGCCAGGCCGCCGTAGACGTCGCGGACCCCGGAATTGTTTTGAAACGCAACGAGATAGGGGATCCGGTCGTACTCGTGTTTCACAGCCGTTTTCATTGACGCCGCTCCTCATCACTTCGTTCTGCATCGTCGCCGGCGTGCCTCATGTCAGTGTTGTCCTAGGTCGTGGGCCAGTACTTCGGCCGACGGGGTCAGCCGCCGCCGGGTGTCGATGGCGATCACCTGCCAGTCGACGCGGGAGTAGTCGTCGAATTTGCGCCGCGCCCGTTCTCGGGCCTTTTCGGGTGCGCCGTGGTGAACCCCTTGTGGCGCATGCGAAATCAAGCCCGGCGGCATCGGGATGCCGTACAGCGAGCCGCCGTGGAAGAAGGCGATCTCGTCGTAGTCGACGTTGCGGTGATACCACGGGGTGCGTTCGGTGCCCGGAATCCCCTCGGCGGGCTTGGGCAGGAAGTTCATCACGTAGACGCCGGTGGCCTGCATGAAAAGGTGCACGGTCGGCGGCAGGTGCACGCTGTCGGAGGTGATCACGTTGTAGTCGGCGATGTTGAAGGTGAACGCGAAGTTGTCGCCACGCCAGCCCTCGACGTCCAGCGGATTGTGTTGGTAGAACAGCGTTGTCGGGCCGCCCTCATGGATGAGCCGGACCTCGAACTCGCCGTCGGTTGCGTCAGGGTCGGCCGGTGCCGGCTCCGGGATGACGACCTGCGACGGGTCGAACGGGAAGTGGCGGCCCAGCGCGCCCGGCGGCGGCACCCGGAACTCGTCGGTGGCCTCGATCATCAGCATGGTCGTCGCGCTGTCGGGGAGCTGGCGCCAGGTGCAGGACTTCGGGATGTACAGCCAGTCACCCTCCCGGTAGCGCAGCGGGCCGAATTCGGTCTCGGCCAGGCCGCTGCCCTGGTGAACGAAGCACAGCAGGTCGCCGTCGACATGACGGACGAAGAACGGCATCGGCTCGAGACGTCGGCTCAACAGGATTCGGCAGTCGTCGTTGCTGAACATCAGCAGCGGCCCACCGCCGGCTTCGGTGGCGTCGCTGGGCTTGAGCTCGCTGGACAGCACGTCGATGGGCCGCAGCGGCCCAACCGACCGATAGGCGGTGGGATCGTGGCGCCGGTAGAGATTGGCGGTGCGGCCGGTGAATCCGCCCCGGCCCAACTCGTCGTCCTTGAGGCCGTCGAGGTCGGCATGCAGGCGGCGCGGTGTTCGGCCTTTTCGCAGGTGCACAAAGGATTCCATGGACGGCTCCTCCGACGGGGGACCAGCTCGCTGCCGATCAGGAGTACAAAACTGAAAGTGACATTACTTTCTCTTTTTGGGCGACACAAGGGCCGTGGCGCGAGCGACAACGCCACTGACGGTCGACCCACCTGCGCCGAAACCACCGTGGCCAATGACCAGATGCGGCGCCTAACTGCGGACGCGCAGCACGACCTTTCCCTTGGCGCTGCGGTTCTCCAGGGAGGCGACCGCGGTGGCGGCCTGCTCCAGCGGGTAGGCCACCGGCTCGGGCGGGGCCAACTCCCCGGAGGTGAGCAACCGTTCGAGTCCGGCCCATTGCTCGGCCAGCGCGCCCGGATGCGTCCCGGCCCACGCGCCCCAGCCCACACCGACCACGTCAACATTGTTGAGTAGCAACCGATTTACCTTCACGGTGGGAATCTCACCGCCGGTGAACCCGACCACCAGCAGCCGCCCGCCGGGGGCCAGCGACCGCAGCGAATCGGTGAATCGGTCGCCGCCGACCGGGTCGACGACGATGTCGACGCCACGTCCGTGGGTCAACTCCTTGACCGCGTCCTTGAAACCGTCGGCCAGCACCACATCCGTCGCGCCGGCCGCCGTGGCGATGTCGGCCTTGTCCTGCGTGCTGACCACGGCGATGGTGCGTGACGCGCCCAGCGCCGGCGCCAGCCGCAGCGCCGAAGTTCCGATGCCGCCGGCCGCGCCGTGCACCAGAACCGTCTCGCCACGCTGCAGCCGACCCCGCACGGTCAGCGCGAAGTACACCGTCAAGTCGTTGAACAGCAGGCCGGCGCCCGCCTCGAAGCTCACATTGTCGGGCAGCTTGAACACCCGATCCGGAGCCAACACCGCGACCTCGGCCATGCCGCCGGACAGCATCGTCAGCCCGACGACCCGGTCGCCGGCGCTCACGTTCGCGCCCTCGGGTGCCGACCGGACCACGCCGGCGATCTCGGCGCCGAGCACGAACGGCAATTCCGGGCGGTACTGGTAGAGGCCGCGGGTGAGCAGGGCGTCCGGGAAGGCCACCCCGGCGGCGTGCACGTCGACGACGACCCCGTCGCCCGACGGTTCGTCGATGTCGGTCAGCTCGACCGCGTCCGGACCATCGAGTCGAGTCACCTGTACCGCGCGCATGCCACCAGAGCCTACTGGCCGCTCAGAAGCCGCCGGCCACCCGCACTACGGCCCGGCCGGAGAACTTGCCGGCGCGCACCTGGTCGATCACGCCGACGACATCTTTCACGTCGACGTCGCTGACCAGCGCGTCCAGGTGGCGTGGCCGCAACGAGTCGCCGAGCCGGGCCCACAATTCGCGGCGCGCGCCGATCGGCATCAGCACCGAGTCCATGCCCAGCAGTGCGACGCCACGCAGGATGAAGGGCAACACCGTGGTGTGCAGCGCCGGACCGCCGGTGAGGCCGCTGGCCGCCACGGCGCCGCCGTAGTCGACGGTGCTGAGCACGTCGGCCAGCGTCGCGCCGCCCACGCAGTCGACCCCGCCCGCCCAGCGTGCCTTGCCGAGCGGCCGCGGCTTGGCGTCGGGGTCGGCGGGCAGCCGCCCGATAACCTCCACCGCGCCAAGGTTTTTCAGCCGGTCGGCGGCCTCGGCCTTACCGGTGGAGGCGACCACCTGGTAGCCGGCGGCCGCCAGCAGGTCGACGCTGACCGAGCCGACTCCGCCGGTGGCCCCGGTGACGACGATGGGACCGGCATCCGGCGCGATGCCCCAGTCGATCAGGGCCTGCACGCTCATCGCGGCGGTGAAGCCCGCGGTCCCGATCGCGGCGCCCTCGTGTGGACTCAACGCGCCGAGCGCGACCACCTGGTCGGCCGGCAACCGCGCGTATTCGGCGTAGCCGCCGTGGTGGCCGGTGCCGATCGCGTACCCGTGGGCCAGCACCTGGTCACCGACCGCGAAGTCGGCCGACGTCGACTCCACCACCTCGCCGGTCAGGTCGATGCCCGGCACCACCGGGTAGTCGCGCACCACACCGCCTCCCGGCGTCAGCGCCAGGGCGTCTTTGTAGTTGACGCTGGAGTACAGGACCCGGACGGTCACATCGCCGGGCGGCAGATCATCCGGGCGAAGGGTTTCGACCGACGCGGTTACCCGGTCGCCATCTTGACGCGCGACGAGCGCGTGAAAAGTGTCCATGCCTTGACCTAACCTCACCGCAGAGCAAAGCGACACTGCCCGATTCCGCCGAGTGGCGTACCTGAGTTACTTGAGCTCGGACGAAGACAGTCCCAGCAGCCGGCGAGCGACCACCAACTGCTGGATCTGCTGCGTGCCCTCGAAGATGTCCAAGATCTTCGAGTCGCGCGCCCATTTCTCCAGCAGCGTCTGCTCGGAATAGCCTGTGGTGCCTGCCAATTCGACGGTCTTGAGCGTGACGTCGGTGGCCATCCGGCCGGCCTTCGCCTTGCTCATCGACGCTTCTTTGGAGTTGGGGATCTTGTTGTCGGCCTGCCATGCCGCCCGCAGCGACAGCAGGTAGGCGGCCTCCCAGTCGGCTTCCATCCGGATGAACTCGGCCGCGGCGGCGCTCTGGACGTGTGAGGGCTTATCGTAGGAGATCTCCACGCCTGCCTCGGTGAGGATCTTGCGAATCTCCTCCAGCGCGGCGCGGCCGACGCCGACCGCCATCGCCGCAACGATGGGCCGGGTGTTGTCGAAGGTCTCCATTACCCCGGAAAAGCCCTTGCCCACCTCGATTTCGGGGTTGCCGAGCAGGTTTTCCTTCGGGATGCGGGCATTGTCGAACCGGATGACCGCGGTGTCGGAACCCTTAATCCCGAGCTTGTGCTCGAGCCGCTCGACCGTGACACCGGGATGCTCACGCGGCACGACGAACGACTTGATCGCCGCGCGGCCCTGCGCCTTGTCGAGCGTCGCCCACACCACGATGTGGGTGGCGCGCGAGCCGGCCGTGACGAAGATTTTCTCGCCGTTGATCACGTACTCGTCGCCGTCCAGGGTGGCCGTCGTCGACACCGCCGCCGAGTCCGAGCCGAAGCCGGGTTCGGTGATGGCCATCGCCGCCCACACCTTGCCCAGTCGTTGCAGCTGTTCCTCGTTTGCGACGGCGGAGATCGCGGCGTTGCCCAGGCCCTGGTAGGGGACCGACAGCATCATCGCGAGATCGCCCCAGCTGGCTTCCAGGGTTTGCAGCAGCGCCGCCATGTTGGCGCCGTTGTGGTTCTTGTCGCGTTCTTCGTCCTCGCCGCCCAGCGCGTTGGCTCCGGCGAATTCGATTGACTCCGAGGCCCCTTCGAACAGGCTGAACAGGGTGTCGAGCTCGACGGGGTACGCGTGCTCTTTGAGGTCGTACTTGCGGGCGATCGGCCGCATCAACTCGGCGGCGCCCTGATGGGTCTTGGTCGTCACCGCTTGCATCTTGCGGGGAAGTTCCAGATTGATTGCCATGATTGAACTTTCACTCGAATGGGTTAACGACTTAGATGACGACGACGCCCTCGGCCACACCGATGGCCCGCAGGTCGCGGTACCAGCGTTCGACGGGGTGCTCTTTCGTGTAGCCGTGGCCGCCCAGCAGCTGGACGCCGTCCAGGCCGATCTGCATGCCCTTGTCCGCGCCGAGCCGCTTGGCCAGCGCCGCCTCGCGGACGAACGGCAGGCCTTGCTCGGCGCGCGCCGCGCCGCGCCAGGTGATCAGCCGCAGACCGTCCAATTCGATGGCGATGTTGGCGCACATGAAGGCCACCGCTTGCCGGTGGGCGATCGGCTCACCGAAGGCGTGGCGCTCCTTGACGTACGGGACGACGTAGTCGAGCACCGCGTGCGAGGTGCCGACGGTCAGCGCCGCCCAGCCGAGCCGGGACAGCGCGATCGCCTCGGAGTAGTCCTCGTCGGTGGCCTCGTCCTCGCCGAGCCGGGCGCTGCGCGGCACCGTCACCCCGGAGAGTTCGACGTGGCCCAGTGCCGCCGCGCGAATCCCCATACTCGGATCCGGTTTTACGCTAAGGCCTTTCGTCGAGGACTCGACGATGAACAGGGCCGGCTTGCCATCCAGCTGCGCGCCGACGATGAAGAGCTCGGCATCGGCCGCGGCCGGCACCAACGACTTCACCCCGTCGAGACGGTATCCGCTCGGGGTGCGCACCGCGGTGGTCTTGAGCCGGGTGGGGTCGAAGAGCGGTTGTGGCTCGGCGATGGCCACGCAGGCCTGCGGCACGTTCTCGCCGGCGAACTCGGGCAGGTAGGTGGCCTGCTGATCGGCGCTGCCCCAATGGGTCAGCGCGGAGGCCACGCCTCCCGGCGCCAGCAGCGGCAGCGCCAGGCCCATGTCGCCGTAGGCCAGCGCCTCGGCGACCAGCACGTTGGTCACGCTGGACCGGTGCGCGGCGATGCCGTCGAAGTCCTCGGGGATGTTGATCGCGGTGATGCCCAGCTCGGCGGCCTTGGCGATCAACTCGGGCGGGTAGGTGGCCGCCTCGTCGGCGTCGTGTGCGGCGGGCCGACCCGGCTCAAGTCCAGCGGCAAGGACTACTTCGATCTGACGCCGGACGACGAACAGAAGATGATCGTCGAGACCCTCGACGAGTTCGCCGAGGAAGTGCTGCGGCCCGCCGCACACGACGCCGACGAGGCGGCCACCTACCCGCCCGAGTTGATCGCCAAGGCCGCCGAGCTGGGCAT
>NZ_LZMG01000109.1:0-2571 GCF_001673615.1 Mycobacterium sp. 1245499.0 | reverse complement strand
GCGCCACCACCGCCGCGATGAAGATCACCGCCAGCGAGCTGCTGACCAGCATCACGGACCTGCGCCGGCGCGCGCGTTCGTCGGAAGCGATGATCGTTTTGGCCTCGGCCTCATCGTCCGGCACGGCGCTGTAGGCGACGTTGGTCTTGCCCTTGTCGGCGTCGGCGGCGAGCGCCGCGATGCGGCTGCGGTATTCGGGCTGATATCCCGGGAGCAGGCCGGGATGCTGCCCGGCCAACAGCATCGGGTCGACCTCGCCGGTGCCGGGATCCAGCGCGTAGGCCAGCGCGGCCGTCGACGACGCGAAGAGCGGCGCGTTCGCCGCCGCCAGCGCGGCGCCTCGCGCCAGGGCCATCTCCGGCTCGTCGGGCACGGACAACTCGAGCGAGGTCGCGGCCTCCAGCACCGGCTTGATCAGCGGGATGTCCACGCCGGAGCCGACCAGAACCAGGCCTTCGGGGTGGGTTTCGAGTGTCGCGGCGCCGGAGGCCATGTCGACGAGTTCGGCGACCGCTTCGTCTTCGTCGTCCGCGAGGGGTCTGCGGCGCACCTCCGAGACCGAGCCGTCCGCGGTGTCGACGACGGCCAGGGTGGCGCTGTAGGGCTCGACGAACAGCAGCGCGGTGCGCGCGTAATTGGTGGCGTCTCCCACGGCCTGGGTCAGCGCGGCCGCGGCCATGAAGGCCGAGACCAGCATGACGTTTTCGACCTTGTGGGAAATGAGGGCGTCGCGCAGCATCGCCGCTTCGACGTGGTCGGTCCAGGTCACGCCCGTCGACAGCAGTTCGTAGCCGCCCTCGGCGGCGCCTTCCCGGGTGCCGAGAATGGCCGAGATCACCTCGGTGGGGCCGGTGCCGGGCAGGGCGGTGCGTTGGGTGTCGACGTCGAAGTCGTCCTCGTCGACGGTGACTCCGTCGGCGCTCTCCCCCTCGACCAGGACCATGCGCACCTTCGTCGGCGTCATCGAGACGCCAAGCACGATGCCCACCACCGCTTAAGCTCCCTCTGCCCAATTCGTGTCGCTCGACGCCCCCGTCGGCAACACCACTGTTCAGTGATCACCAAGGATTTCTGCCACCGCAGAGCGCGGGCCGCATGCCCGCACATGTTGCTGGGCTGATGAAATTCTGGCGGCAGAGGCGGCATCTTTTTGCCAGCCTCAATACCCCGACCCTACGCGCGTGATCTTGGGAGAAGTAGGCGCCGGTTGCTGTGTGTTAGTTGGCAAACCGGACTAGTGGTGTCCGCCGCCGCCACCACGACCGAAGCCGCCACCGCCGCCGCTGTGACCACCGCCGAAGCCGCCGCCACCACCGAAGCCGCCACCGCTGTGACCACCGCCGAAGCCGCCGAGGCCACCGCCGCCGCCGGGAGCCGGGGCGTGACCGCCGCCGAAGCCACCGCCGCCGCCGGGAGCCGGAGCGTGACCACCGCCAAGACCGCCGCCAGGACCGCCCGCAGGTGGCGTGGGGACATGCCCGCCACCCAGGCCGCCCGGACCGCTACCGGGCGCGGGCAGGTGGCCGCCGCCCAAACCGCCGGATCCCGGCGTCGGCACATGCCCACCAGGACCACCCGAACCCGGCGTCGGCACATGCCCACCAGGACCACCCGAACCCGGCGTCGGCACATGCCCACCGGGGCCGCCCGAACCCGGCGTGGGAACGTGCCCGGAACCGCCCGAGCCACCCGGGCCGCTCTCACCGGGCGTGGGAGAGTGGCCGCCGCCGTAGTTACCCGGACCGCTCGGCTTGGGAGGGGTGCCCTCGCCGGGCGGCGTCTGGTGCGGCGGTGACTGCGGGACGGTGACCTGCGGGGGCGACGGCGGTTGGGGCAGATGCACCGGCGGCTGGGGTTGCACCGGTTGCGGGATCGTCAGGCGCGGCGGGGCCTCGAACAGCGGGGGGCTGTCGATGGGGTCGGGAACCGGAACCGGGATGCGCACCGGCACCGGCACCGGCACCGGCGGGACCACGACGGGGACCGGCGCCGCGGGAACCGGAGGGGCGGCGGGCAGCGGAGGGGCCGCCGGAGGCGCAACCGCGGGCAACGGCGCGGCGGCCGGCGGGCTCAGCGGCTTGGGGGCGGCCACCGGGACGGGCAGGCTGATCTTCGACAGCGGTTCGGACGCCTGCACCGGCGCCGGGGCCGGCGCCTGCTCGGGGACGATGAGGTGCTGCCCCGGTGTGGGCTGCAGGGCCACGGTTCCCGTGTTGCGGATCCCGATCGCCAACGCGATCTCGAGCGCCAGCACCGCGCTGATGCCGACCACCGCCAGCCCGCTGCCGACCAGCAGCACCGGCCGCCGCTTCGGCTGGCTCTCCTCGGGAAGGAAGAGCTTCTCGATGACGACGGTCGGTGAATCGGCGTCCTCGTCCCCCACCGCGCTGTAGGCGAGGTCGTCGTCGCCGGGTTCCGAGCCGATCGGGACATAGAGGTACTCGGGAAGCGAGTACTGGTCGACCGAGCCCGTGCCGGGATCCTGCGCATATGCCAGCGCGGCGGTCGACGAGGCAAACAGCGGCGCGTTCGCCGACGCCAGCGCGGCCCCGCGGGCCAGCGCGGTCTCCG
>NZ_LZMG01000108.1:0-719 GCF_001673615.1 Mycobacterium sp. 1245499.0 | reverse complement strand
GGACTCCTTGGGCATCGTGAAGCCGAGCGCGTTGAAACTGACGATCTGCAGCTGCAACCCGGTGCCCGACACCACCGGCTTGGCGGTGATGTTGTCCAACATGCCCTTCAACTCGATCGTGCCGTCGGCGGGGTGCGTGGTCACGGTGTTGGTGACGAACGGGCCCAGCACCGGGATGGCGTTCTGTACCGACTGCTTGATGCCGTCACTGGTCCAGCTGATGGTGGCGTCCAGGGCGCCGATGGTGCCCTTCGAGTTGCCGTTGTCCTTGAGGCGCACGTCGTTGATGTTGATCGAGAGCTTCATGCCCTTGGCGTCGCGGATGTTGTTGCCGGCCGTCTGCACCGAGATGTTGGTGTAGTGCTTCGTAGCCTGCTGCCAGAGCATCAGGGGCGTCACGCCGAAGGACGCGGTGGCCTGGTCCTTGACCTCACAGGCCACCGCCTCGGCGACCTTGCTGTCCGCGACGTGGCGCACGTAGAGCTCGGCCCCGATGAGCGCGGCGATGATCAGCGCGAACACGATGATGAAGATCAGCAGGACGGAGACCGGGTCGCGGCCGAAGCGGCGCTTCTTCTTCCCGGGCGTCGCGTCGTCGCCGGGCTGGGCGGCCAGCCGCTCGGTCGGACCGGCGGGCGGGGTCGGTGGTGTCGGGCACCGGGTTGCAGCTGCAGATCGTCAGTTTCAACGCGCTCGGCTTCACGATGCCCAAGGAGTCC
>NZ_LZMG01000107.1:0-852 GCF_001673615.1 Mycobacterium sp. 1245499.0 | reverse complement strand
CCGGCCTGCAAGCTCTGGTTGATCGCCCATGGGTCACCGCCAGCTCTGGCGATGAGATCGCCAATGCTTAGCTCGATCAGTTGCATCGCACCACCCGCCAACCCGCCGTCTATGCTTCCGATCAGCTACGACGCCACCTCTAGTGGTATCCGGTCATGTCAGTCCGGACGCAGCGCCTCACTGCTTGGCTCCTCGCGAAGCTGGTCGATCAAGGGTGGTACTCGGTGCGTGATCATTTGCCACCAGAGCCGCGCACCAAGCGCGCGACACCAACTGCAGATCGCTGTCGATCGCTTCGATATCGCGCATGTCCGAATGCTAAGCCGAGGCGGCGCTTCGCTCACTTCACCCCGGCGAACGGCGCAGAATCTTATCTCGAAGGTGACGGATCGCTGGATAAGACCAACGGCTTTATGCGGCCGTCAGCATCGGTTTGAGGCAGATCGTCGTCGAACCGGCCTAACGTCGCTGGGATTCGCTAGTGAGATGAAGCCGTGTCTGCGCTGCGTCGAGGCTAATACATAGTGAATAGCGGCCAACGGCGTCCGCCCGTAATCTTCTTACCCATGCGAGACCTCGCGACCATCGATGGCGAATCCGCCTGGTGACGCGAGCGCGCCTAGCGGCTCGATAACTCTGCGACGGCATTCCGAGTACCACATTGATCGATCAGGCGCTCGACGAGCGAACGGCGGTAAATTGCACCGCAGCGTCGGCTTGAACCGGCGTGGAGAGGTTACCAGCGGGGTAGCGTCATAGCTGCTCCAGAAGAACAGGGTGCGGTTTTACGGGCGGTGCAATGCAGCTGAAATGGATTAGCGTTGCCGGTCTGATCGCTCAGGCCGGTGGTGA
>NZ_LZMG01000106.1:0-30378 GCF_001673615.1 Mycobacterium sp. 1245499.0 | reverse complement strand
GTCCATCCAGCACACCGCGGAGGCGCAGCGGCAGCCCGGCTTGACGCTGGTACGCACGACGTTTCGGGCCGAGGCCGGCACCCGCGACGACGTCGCCGCCGTCAACGCCGCCCTGATCTGTCGGGACCATCTGCTTGGATCGCTTGATGAACGGTCATTGCGGATAGTGAGGGGCTTGATGACGGGCCGGACCAAAAAGGAGCTCGCCGCCGAAGAGGGCATCAGCCCGTCGGCGGTGTCCCAACGCGCGAGCCGCGACGGCCTGGACTTGATTGTGCTTGCCAGTCAATACCTTCGGAGTCTGCCGTGAGCGCCGTGGCGGTCTTTCTCATCGCCCTCGGCGTCGCCGACCTCTGCCGGCGTGCGGTCGGTGCGCTATGGCCACCGCTGCTGGCCGGGCCGGTGGTGGTGCTGGCGTGCGCGGGGCTGGGCGCCCTGTGGCGTGCCGGGGACATCGCGCTGCTCGTGCTGGCCGCCGCGGCGGTGGTGGCGTGGGAATGGCTTTGCGCGCGAAGCGAACTCAGCGGCAAAAACCAGATCGCTCCGCTGGCGGTGTTCGGCGGCGCGCTGGCGGTGCTGGCCCTGTTATCCGGCTGGTCCTCGCCGGGCGGCGGCGTCGTCGCGCGGTGGTCGGCCTGGGTTCACCTGCCACTCAGCCATGTCACGCCCGCCCGGTTGCTGATGCTCGTCGGCGTGATGCTGGTCCAGTTCGCCACCGCCAATCAGTTGGTGCGCCTGGTGCTTGGCTCGGTGGGCGCGGTGCGCCCACCGGGTGAGCCGCAGCCGTCGGATCGGCTCAAGGGCGGCCGGCTGCTGGGGCCGCTGGAGCGGCTGTTGATTCTCAGCCTCGGCGTCGGCGGCCAGGTGGCCGCGGCCAGCGCCGTCGTCGCGGCCAAGGGCATCATCCGATTCCCGGAATTGAACGCCCAGACCAACCGCAACAACGGCGTAGGCATCGACGAGGTGACCGAGTACTTCTTGGTCGGCAGCTTCACGAGTTGGCTGCTCGCCCTGGGCGGCATTGGCCTGGTGGTGGCGACCCGATAGGCGGCCGAATCCGGTAAAAGGTTGACCGAGGGTGGATTTCACGACGCGACACGCCGCGGTGCCGTCGAGGATTTCACGCTCGGTGGCCCAGGGCGCCATCCCGCGGCCCGCATCGCGTTGACGACACGGGCAATGAGGGTGCCGTGCCGATAGCGGAGAAGGTCGCTGCCGACCCGCACGATCGTCCAGCCCAAGTCGGCCAATGCGGTGTACCGGTCGATGTCGCGATCGCGCTGCCCGGCGTCCGTCCAGTGCTGCGGTCCGTCGTACTCGATGCCGACGCGCAGCTCGCGGTACCCCATGTCGATGCGGGCAACGAAGTCGCCGTAGTCGTCGCACACTCGGATCTGTGTCTGTGGCACAGGCAAACCCGCGTCGATCAGCACCAGCCGAGTACGGGTCTCCTGCGGAGACTCCGCGCCGCTGTCCACCAGCGGCAGCACCGCTTTGAGCCGACCCAGGCCGCGCGTGCCGCGATGCCCGGCCAGCACGGCTTCGATGTCGCTGATTTTGACGTCGGTGACGTTCGCCAGCGCATCGAGCCGCTGCACCGCGGACAGCCGCGACGATGTCCACCGTCCAACATCGAAAGCGGTGCGCGCCGGACTGGTCACTGGCATGCCGTCGACTTCGACTACCTCACCGGGGAGCAGTGTCTCGCTGTGCACGACGATGCCGGCGGGTGGGCGGCGATTGCCGTGCACCAGCTCAGCATCGAGCGTCGGATTCACCCACTTCGCCCCGAGCATCGCGGCCGCCGAGTTCCCCGCGATGACGCCGTTGCGCCGCGACCAAAGCCATGCCGCCCGCGCGCGTTCGCGCGCCGTCAGCGCGATGCCGCCGGGGGCGTAGACACCCGGATGGACAGGCTCGAAGAGGGAGCGCATTGCCCGCTCGGGCATCACTTTTGCCGCCAGGGCCTCACTGCCCAGGAAGAGCTCCGTCATGCCGCCGATGGTGCCAACCCGCACCGACAACCTCGCGAATGTGAATCCTACGACGCGACACGCGGTTGACGCGTCGTAGCTTTCACACTGGGCGACGGAAGCGAGTGCTGCACGAGGTCAGAGGCGCTCGATGATCGTGACATTGGCCGTGCCGCCGCCCTCGCACATCGTCTGCAGCCCGTAGCGGCCACCGATGCGCTCCAGCTCGTTGAGCATGGTGGTGAACAGCTTGGCGCCGGTGGCACCCAGCGGGTGACCGAGCGCGATCGCGCCCCCGTTGGGGTTGACCTTCTCCGGGTCGGCCTTGATCTCCTTGAGCCAGGCCAACACCACCGGCGCGAACGCCTCGTTGATCTCGACGGTGTCGATGTCGTCGATGGACAGCCCGGTCTTGTCCAGCGCGTAGCGGGTCGCCGGGATGGGCCCGGTCAGCATGAACACCGGGTCGGCGGCGCGGGCGCTGATGTGGTGGATGCGTGCCCGCGGCGTCAGGTTGTGCTCCTTGACGGCCTTTTCGGACGCGAGCAGGACGGCACTGGCACCATCGGAGATCTGGCTGGCCATGGCCGCCGTCAACCGGCCCCCCTCGACCAGTGGCTTGAGCCCGGCCATCTTCTCCAGCGACGACTCGCGCGGCCCCTCGTCAACCCGGAACGGCCCGGATTCGGTTTCCACGGTGATGATTTCGTTGTCGAAGTGGCCGCCGCGAATGGCCGCGAACGCGCGCTCGTGGCTGGTCAGCGCGTAGCGCTCCATCTCTTCGCGGGACAGGTTCCACTTCTCCGCGATCAGCTCGGAGCCGCGGAATTGTGAGATCTCCTGGTCGCCGTAGCGGTGCAGCCACTGCTTGGATTCGTTTGTCGGTGAGGTGAATCCGAACTGCTCGCCGACCGTCATGGCCGACGAGATCGGGATCTGGCTCATGTTCTGCACGCCGCCGGCGACGATCAGATCGGCGGTGCCGGACAGGACCGCTTGCGCGCCAAAGGAAATGGCCTGCTGGCTGGATCCGCACTGCCGGTCGACGGTGACGCCGGGAACCTCTTCGGGATAGCCCGCGGCCAGCCACGAGAGCCGGGCGATGTTGCCGGCCTGCGCGCCGATGGCATCGACACAGCCGGCGATCACGTCGTCGACGGCGGCGGGATCGACGTCGACCCGGTCGAGCAGGCCGCGCCATCCCAGCGCACCGAGATCCACCGGGTGAATTCCGGCCAGCGACCCGCCGCGCTTGCCGACCGCGGTACGCACAGCGTCGATGACGTACGCCTCAGGCATTTCAGACTCCTTCTTCGATGTTCTTTGATTCCGCAGTGATCCCGCCAAGCACGATGGCGAGATATTGCTGGCCCACCTGCTCCGCGGTGAGCGGTCCGCCGGGTTGATACCAGCGCACCGACACCCAGGTGGTGTCACGGATGAAGCGGTAGATCAGGTCGACGTCGAGGTCGGGCCGGAAATACCCCTGTTCGACGCCCTGATTGAGCAACTCGAGCCACATCTTGCGCTGTTGCCGGTTCATGTCCTCGATGTAGGAGAACCGGGGCTGAGACAACAACCGCTGGGCTTCGTCCTGGTAGATGACGACCTGCGCGTGCCGGTGCTCGATCGCCTCGAACGACGCCATGAACAGCCCCTTGAGCCGCTCCAGGGGGTTGGCCTCGCTGTCGACGATTTCGCGATAGCGCGCGAACAGCCAGTCCAGGAAACTGCGCAACAGTTCGTCGACCATCTCCTCCTTGGAGGAGAAGTGGTGATACAGGCTGCCGGACAGAATGCCGGCGCTGTCGGCGATGTCCCGGACGGTGGTGGCGCGCAATCCACGCTCGGCGAACATCGTCGCGGCGAGCTCCAGTAGCTCGTCTCGCCGGCTGTTCGCCTGACCGGGCACTCGGTCCACCCGATCAGAGTATCAACCAAGCGCTTGCTTGGCCACCGACGCCTTGGTTTCCGATCCGCGGCCGCTCCGTCAAGAGCGTCAGCGCAGCGAGACCACCGGCGGATTCTGCGACTCGTCGGCGTTGCCGGACACGAAGGTGTCGACGACGCTCGTCTTGGTGCCGCCCGACCGGGTCTGGGCCGTCAGCGGGAAGTTGACCGACCCGGAGAAGGACGCCTCGAGTCGGAAGGGATCGAACAGGTTGATCTTGAGGCCGCTGATGTCCGGTTTGCCCCAGGCGGCGGTCCCGTCCACCAGGTCGTAGTCGAAGGCGTGCTGCGGGCAGTCGGCCGGTCGCAGTTGGTTCGAGTTCGCGCAACTGGCCAGCGCCGCCGATATCGCGGAGCTGGTCGCGGCCAACCCCTTGTCGCTGAGTTTGAATTCCAGGTCGTTGAAGTACGCGCCCGATGTCGTCAGATTGTCAAGCAGGAAGGGCTTTTTCGTGTTGACGGCCAGATTCGGGTTGCTGCTGGAGACGTCCAGCCAACCGGGGAAGACGTACACCGGCGCGGTGCCGACGGGCTTGCCGAAGAACGTCGCGGTTTTGACGGCGGCCTGCTCGATGCCCGCGTTCAGCGTGTCCACCTTGATCGCGGCGTGGTCGAGTTTCCAGTCGCTGCCCGCCTTCTTGATCGACATGGTCACGTCCGAGGTGTTTTCGCCGAATTTCGCCGACACGTGCACCTGCCCGAAACCGAAAGCGTGCGCGGAATTGTCGTCGAGGATCTTGATGTCGGTGATCGGCCACCGCGCGATCTGCCGCTTGAGGATGTCGTCGGTCAGGAACTCCTTCGACGCCGGCTGATCGGTGCTGTACGACAACGCGGCCTGCGCATCGCCGCGGGCCAGCGCCTCGAGGTAACCCTTGGCGGCATCACCGGCGCTGCCCGACCCGCCGCCACTGCTGACCGCGATCACGGTGATGACAACCGCGACAAGCACCGCGGCGGCCACGCTCAGCCCGATGATCCACGGCTTGCGATTGCGTTGCCCGGGACCGCCCTGCGGCCCGTTGAACTGGGCGACGGTGACCGGCGGTGGCGAGGGCCACCCCCCGTACGCGGGCTGCCCGAAAGGGGCTGGCTGACCCCCTTGACCCCACTGCTGCGGCCAACCCGCGTCGGATTGCCACGGGGCACCCGGTGGCTGGCCGGGTGTGCTTGCGGGAGGCGGGTTCTCACCCCACGGTCGGTGACCCGGTCCGTCGCTCACTGCACCCTCCCACCTGCGTCAACCGCGTTGGTCGACAATTGTAAACACGTCGCGGGCCGGCGCTAGTCAGCGATATCGCAGCTCATGGGTGCTGACTGGACACCGAGATGACCTCGCCGGTCAGGTAGCTGGAGTAGTCGCTGGCGAGGAACGCGATGGTGGCCGCCACCTCCCACGGTTCGGCGGCGCGCCCGAAGGCTTCGCCGGCCGACAGCCGGTCGAGCAGATCGGCCGACGACGTCTTCTCCAGAAACTTGTGCCGCGCGATGCTCGGCGACACCGCATTGATCCGCACGTCGTACTCCGCGGCTTCGATTGCGCTGCAACGGGTCAGCGCCATCACGCCGGCCTTGGCGGCGGCATAGTGCGCCTGCGAATGCTGAGCCCGCCAGCCCAGGACGCTGGCGTTGTTGACGATCACTCCGCCGTGCGGTGCGTCACGGAAGTAGCGCAGCGCCGCGCGGGTGGCGCGGAACACTGACGTCAGGGTGACGTCCAGGACCCGGTCCCACTCCTCGTCGGTCATGTCGACCACCGGCGTCTGCCCGCCCAGCCCGGCGTTGTTCACCAGGACGTCGACGCGTCCCATCCGCGCGGTCGCCGACGCGAACAGCGCATCGATCTGCGCGGTCGACGTCACGTCGCACAGCACGCTTTCGACCCTGCCCTGGCCGAGCGCGGTGAGCTGGTCGGCGGTCTCCCCCAACCGGCGTTCGTGGTGATCCGAGATCACCACGTCGGCCCCCTCTGCCAGCGCCCGTCGTGCCGTCGACGCGCCGATGCCGGTGCCCGCGGCGGCGGTGACGACCACCACCTTGCCCTGCAGAAGTCCGTGTCCGGCAATCTCTTTCGGGGCTTCGGACAGGCTCATCCCTTCACCTCTCGGGGTAGGCCGAGCACCCGCTCGGCGATGATGTTGCGCTGGATCTCGTTGGACCCGCCGTAAATGGTGTCCGCGCGAGTGAACAGGAACAGCCGCTGCCATTCGTCGAACTCGCCGTCGGCCAGGGTCAGCCCCGGCTTGCCGATGACGTCCATGGCCAGCTCGCCGAGGTCGCGATGCCAGTTGGCCCACAACAACTTCGACACGTTGTCCTGTCCGGGCTGCTCGACATCCATGGTGGCCAGCGCGTAGCTGCGCATGGCCCGCAGCCCGGTCCACGCCCGGGTCAGCCGCTCGCGGATGAACGGGTCCTCGGCGGCGCCGGTCCGCTGGGCAAGCTCGGCGAGGTTGGAAAGCTCACGGGCGTAACGGATCTGCTGCCCGAGCGTCGAGACCCCACGCTCGAAGGTCAGCGTCCCCATGGCGACCCGCCAGCCGTCGCCGGGCTCGCCGACCACCAGAGAGGCCTCGGTGCGGGCGTCGTCGAAGAACACCTCGTTGAATTCCGAGTCACCGGTCAGCTGGATGATCGGACGGACCTGGACACCGGGCTGATCCAGCGGCACCAGCAGGTACGACAGCCCGGCGTGGCGCTTGGAGCCTTTCTCGGTGCGCGCGACCACGAAGCACCACTGCGCCCAGTGCGCCAGCGACGTCCACACCTTCTGGCCGTTGATCACCCACTCGTCGCCGTCGAGTTCGGCGGTGGTCGCCACGTTGGCCAGGTCGCTGCCGGCGCCGGGCTCGGAGTAGCCCTGGCACCACAGCTCGGTGACGTCGAGGATGCGCGGCAGGAAGCGCTGCTGCTGTTCGGGCGTGCCGAAGGCGATCAGCGTGGGGCCAAGCAGCTCCTCGCCGAAGTGGTTGACCTTGTCCGGGGCGTCGGCCTTGGCGTACTCCTCGTAGAACGCCACTCGGTGCGCGGTGGACAGGCCGCGGCCGCCGTGCTCGACCGGCCAGCCGAGGCACGTCAGTCCGGCCGCGGCGAGGTGCTGGTTCCATGCCCGGCGCTCCTCAAACGCCTCGTGCTCGCGTCCGGGCCCACCGAGGCCCTTGAGAGCTGCGAATTCGCCGACCAGATTGTCGGCGAGCCACTGCCGGACCTCCGCCCGGAACTCCTCGACGTCCTGCATGCCCTGTAGGCTAACCTACCAAGCACTTGCTTTGTAGCTCGGTGACGATGCGCGCCGCGGGGCGGCGTGAGGAGAAACCGGGCAATCAAAATCGCGTCAGCGCCGCTACAGGAGCATCCCATGACCAACGATCCGCGCACGGTGCCCGCCGCGCTGGATCGTTTCGCGAGCCGGCTGCCCGATCACGACGCGCTGATCACCGACGAACGATCCTTCACCGCCGCCGGCCTGCGCGACGAGGTGCACCGCGCGGCCGCCGCCCTCATCGATCTCGGCGTGCGGGCGGGCGACCGGGTGGCCGTCTGGTCGCCGAACACCTGGCACTGGGTGGTGGCCTGCCTGGCAATCCACCACGCCGGGGCCGCGATGGTGCCGCTGAACACCCGCTACACCGCCGCCGAGGCCAGCGACATCCTGGCCCGGACCGGCGCCCCGGTGCTGTTCGGCATGGGCCGCTTCCTCGGCCACGATCGCCTGGCCGACCTGAACCGCGCGGCGCTGCCCGCGCTGCGGCACATCGTGCGGATACCGGTCGATGCCGACGATCCTGTTCCGGCGACCTGGGACGAGTTCATCGCGCGCGGCACCGACCTCGACGCGGTCGCGGCTCGCGCGTCCGCCGTCGTCCCCGATGACGTCAGCGACATCCTGTTCACCTCCGGCACGACCGGACGCAGCAAAGGCGTGCTGTGCGCGCACCGGCAGTCGTTGTCGGCGTCGGCCTCCTGGGCGGCCAACGGCAAGATCACCAGCGACGACCGCTATCTGTGCATCAACCCGTTCTTTCACAACTTCGGGTACAAGGCCGGGATCCTGGCGTGCCTGCAGACCGGGGCGACGCTGATTCCGCACCTGACCTTCGATCCGCTGCGCGCACTGCAGGCCATCGAGCGACACCGCATCACCGTGCTGCCCGGGCCGCCCACCATCTACCAAACCCTGCTCGACCACCCGGCGCGCAACGACTACGACCTGAGCTCGTTGCGGTTCGCGGTGACCGGCGCGGCGACCGTGCCCGTGGTGCTGGTCGAGCGCATGCAGTCCGAACTGGACATCGACATCGTGCTGACCGCCTACGGGCTGACCGAGGCCAACGGCATGGGCACGATGTGCCGCGCCGACGATGACGCGGTCACCGTGGCCACCACCTGCGGCCGCCCGTTCGCCGACTTCGAATTGCGCATCGACGCCGAGGCCCCCGGGGAGTCGGGCGAGGTGTTGCTGCGCGGGCCGAACGTGATGCTGGGCTACCTGGAAGACCCCGAGGCCACCGCGGCCGCCATCGACGCCGACGGCTGGCTGCACACCGGTGACATCGGCGCCGTCGACGCGGCCGGCAACCTGCGCATCACCGATCGCCTGAAAGACATGTACATCTGCGGTGGATTCAACGTCTACCCCGCCGAGGTCGAGCAGGTGCTGGCCCGGATGGACGGCGTGGCCGACGCCGCGGTGATCGGAGTTCCCGACGAGCGGCTCGGGGAGGTGGGCCGGGCATACCTGGTGACCCGGCCCGGCGCCCAACTCGACGAGCAATCCGTGATCGCTTACACCCGTGAACATCTGGCGAACTTCAAGGCACCGCGGTCGGTGCGGTTCGTCGACGCGTTGCCGCGCAATGCCGGCGGCAAGGTGGTCAAACCACAACTGCGAGAGCTGGACTGATGGATCTGGATCTAGACGAAGACACCCTGGCCTTCCAGGCCGAGGTCCGGGAATTCCTGTCGGCCAACGCCGAAAACATCCCGACCAAGTCATACGACAACGCCGAAGGCTTTGATCAGCACCGGAAATGGGACCGGGTGCTGTTCGACGCCGGCCTGTCGGTGATCACCTGGCCGAAAAAGTACGGCGGCCGCGACGCGCCGCTGCTGCACTGGGTGGTGTTCGAGGAGGAGTACTTCCGGGCCGGCGCGCCGGGCCGCGCCAGCGCCAACGGCACCTCGATGCTGGCGCCGACGCTGTTCGCGCACGGCACCGAAGAACAGCGAGACCGGATCCTGCCGAAAATGGCTAGCGGAGAAGAGATCTGGGCCCAGGCGTGGTCGGAGCCCGAGTCCGGCAGCGACCTGGCGTCGCTGCGATCCACCGCCACCCAGACCGACGGCGGTTGGCTGCTCAACGGGCAGAAGATCTGGAGCTCGCGAGCCCCGTTCGCCGAGCGGGGCTTCGGGCTGTTCCGGTCAGACCCGGGAGCCGAGCGGCACAACGGGCTGACGTACTTCATGTTCGACCTGAAGGCCAAGGGGGTCACGGTGCGCCCCATCGTCCAGCTGGGCGGCGACACCGGGTTCGGCGAGATCTTCCTCGACGACGTCTTCGTGCCCGACGAGGACGTGATCGGCACCCCGCACGAGGGCTGGCGGGCGGCCATGAGCACGTCGAGCAACGAGCGCGGCATGTCACTGCGCAGCCCGGCCCGCTTCCTGGCCACCGCCGAGCGGCTGGTGCGGCTGTGGCAGGACAGCGGCTCACCCGAGGCGTTCGCCGACCGGGTGGCCGACGGCTGGATTAAGGCGCAGGCCTACCGGCTGCAGACCTTCGGCACGGTGACCCGGTTGGGCCTCGGCGGGGAGCTGGGCGCCGAATCGTCGGTGACCAAGGTGTTCTGGTCCGACCTCGACGTCGAACTGCACCAGACCGCGCTGGACCTGCTGGCCGCCGACGGGGAACTGACCAGCCGGTGGACCGAGGGCTTGCTGTTTGCGCTAGGCGGCCCGATCTACGCCGGCACCAACGAGATTCAGCGCAACATCATCTCCGAGCGGTTGCTGGGCCTGCCGCGCGAAAAGTCCGGGGGCAAGAAGTGAAATTTGCGCTAGACGAACAGCAGCGCGACTTCGCGGCCAGCATCGACGCCGCGCTGGGCGCGGCGGATCTGCCCGGCGCGGTGCGCGCGTGGGCGGCGGGCGACACCGCACCGGGCCGCAAGGTGTGGGAGCAGTTGGCCACCCTGGGCGTCACCGCGCTGGCCGTGCCGGAGAAATTCGACGGGATCGAGGCCGACCCCGTCGACCTCGTCGTCGCCGTCGAGCGCCTGGGCCGCTGGTGCGTGCCGGGGCCGGTCGCCGAATCCATCGCCGTGGCACCGGTTTTGCTCGCCTCGGGCGATCGGGCCGAGCGATGCGCCGAACTGGCCTCCGGTGAGCTGATCGCCACCGTCGCCCTGCCGCCGCAGACGCCGCGCGCGGTGGACGCCGACGTGGCCGGGATGGTGCTGCTGGCCGGCGAGAACGGCGTCACTGAGGCAACACCAGGCGACGCCCACGAGTCCGTCGACCCCAGCCGAAAGCTCTTCGACGTGACCGCGACCGGGCCGTCGTGGCAGGCGGATGTCAAGCGCGCCTACCAGTTCGGCGCGCTGGCCACCGCGGCCCAGCTGATCGGTGCGGCCGAGGCGCTGCGCGACGGCGCGGTCGACTACGCCAAGCAGCGCACCCAGTTCGGCCGGGTGATCGGCTCGTATCAGGCGATCAAGCACAAGCTCGCCGACGTGCACATCGCCATCGAGCTGGCCCGTCCGCTGGTGTATGGCGCGGCGCTGACGCTGGACCCCCGCGACGTCAGCGCGGCCAAGGCGGCGGCGTCCGAGGCGGGGCTGTTGGCGGCGCGGTCGGCGCTGCAAACCCACGGTGCGATCGGCTTCACCCAGGAGCACGACCTGTCGCTGTTGCTGCTGCGGGTGCAGGCGCTGCGGTCGGCGTGGGGCACCCCGGAGCAGCACCGGCGCCGAGTGCTGGAGGCGCTATGACCACAACAGAAGAACGCGAACTCCTCCGCGAGACCGTCGCCGCCCTGGTGGCCAAGCACGCCGGCCCGGCGGCCGTGCGCGCGGCCATGGAGTCCGAGAAGGGCTACGACGAGTCGCTCTGGCAGCTGCTGTGCGAGCAGGTCGGCGCGGCGGCACTGGTGATTCCCGAGGAGCTGGGCGGCGCGGGCGGCGAACTGGCCGATGCCGCAACGGTTTTGCAGGAGCTGGGCCGCGCGCTGGTGCCCTCCCCGCTGCTCGGCACCACGCTGGCCGAGCTGGCGCTGCTGAGCGCGGCCGAACCGGACGTCACGACGCTGGAGGGCCTCGCCGAGGGCGCCGCGATCGGCGCGCTGGTGTTCGACGCCGACTACGTGGTCAACGGTGATATCGCCGACGTCGTGGTCGCCGTCGAGGACGGCCGGCTGAACAGGTGGACCCGGTTCGGCGCCGAGCCCGTCACCACCATGGACCCGACCCGGCGCCTGGCGCGGCTCACGGCCGAGGAGACCGAGCCGATCGGCACCGACCCCGGCCTGGCGGACACGGCGGCCATCCTGCTGGCCGCCGAGCAGATCGGTGCCGCGCAGCGCTGTTTGGAGCTGACGGTCGAATATGCCAAGGACCGAGTGCAATTCGGCCGGCCGATCGGCAGCTTCCAGGCGCTCAAGCACCGGATGGCCGATCTGTATGTCACCGTCTCCGCCGCCAAGGCCGTCGTCGCCGACGCCTGCGATGCCCCCAGTCCCACCAACGCCGCCACCGCCCGCCTTGCCGCCACCGAGGCGCTGAACGTCGTGGCCGCCGAGGGGATCCAGCTGCACGGCGGCATCGCGATCACCTGGGAACACGACATGCACCTGTACTTCAAGCGCGCCCACGGCAGCGCGCATCTGCTGGATTCGCAGCAACAACTGCTTAAGCGGCTGGAATCCGAGGTACTCCAGACGCCGTGACCGACCGTGTCTCGCTGCGCGCCGGCATCCCACCGTTCTATGTGATGGATGTGTGGCTGGCGGCCGCGGAACGCCAGCGCAGCCACGGCGACCTGGTCAACCTGTCGGCGGGCCAGCCCAGCGTGGGTGCGCCCGAGCCGGTGCGAGCGGCCGCGGCGGCCGCCGTGCATTCCAACGAGCTGGGTTACTCGGTGTCGTTGGGCACCCCGGAACTGCGCGCCGCGATCGCCGCCGACTACCAGCGCCAGCACGGGCTCGACGTCGAACCGGATGCGGTGGTGATCACCACCGGCTCCTCCGGCGGCTTCCTGCTCACCTTCCTGGCCTGCTTCGACGTCGGCGATCGGGTGGCGCTGGCCAGCCCCGGTTACCCGTGTTACCGAAACATCTTGTCCGCCTTGGGTTGTGAGGTGGTGGAGATTCCCTGCGGGCCGCAGACTCGCTTCCAGCCGACCGCGCAGATGCTGGCCGAACTCGACCCGCCGGTGCAGGGCGTCATCGTGGCGAGCCCCGCCAACCCGACGGGCACCGTCATCGACCCGGCGGAGCTGGCCGCCATCGCCTCCTGGTGTGATGCATCGGGAGCGCGACTGATCAGCGACGAGGTGTACCACGGCCTGGTCTACGACGGTGCGCCACAGACCAGCTGCGCGTGGCAGACATCCCGAAACGCCGTGGTGGTCAACAGCTTTTCGAAGTACTACGCGATGACGGGCTGGCGGCTGGGCTGGCTGCTGGTGCCGGCCGAGCTGCGCCGCGCGGTGGATTGTTTGACCGGCAATTTCACCATCTGCCCGCCCGTGCTGTCGCAACTCGCCGCGGTGGCGGCCTTCACCCCGGAGGCGACGGCCGAAGCCGACGGTCACCTGCACCACTACGCGACCAACCGCTCGCTGGTGCTCGACGGGCTGCGCAGCATCGGCATCGAGCGGTTGGCCCCCACCGACGGCGCCTTCTACGTCTACGCCGACGTTTCGGAATTCACCGACAACTCGATCGAGTTCTGTTCAAAGCTGTTGGCGCAGACCGGTGTTGCGATCGCACCGGGCATCGACTTCGACACCGCGCGCGGGAATTCGTTCGTGCGGCTGTCGTTCGCGGGCCCGACCCGCGATATCGAGGAAGCGGTGCGACGCCTCGGCACCTGGCTCGCGGCGCGCTAGCGAAACCGCACGAGGCGCCTAGGCGTCGAGCACCTGCGCGATGCGCGCCTCGAGCGCACCCGCCTCGCCGATGCCCGCCACGTCGATGCCGAACCGCTCACCGAGCACCTCGACGACCGCCGCCGCGTCCTCGAGGCGGATCTTCTCGCTGCCGTCGGCGCGGTGAATCGTCAGGTTCCGGCCGGCCAGGTTGTAGCGGGCGTCGTCGGTGGTCAACGCGACCATCAGGCTGGTCACGAAATGCGACGACGGATGCGTGGAGACGTACCAGCTGCCCACCCGCAGATCGATCTGGGGCACGCTCTGGGTGCCGAAGACGTACAGCGGTTGCCACTCGTCGCGGACCTGCGCTTGCAGCACCAGGCCGTCACCGCGGTCGTTGAGCCGATACGGCTCGTGCGTGGTCTGCTGGGCGTTGCCGGTCTGCAAACGGATGGGAGACGTCAGCGTCTGGCCACCAAAGCCGACGTCGACCAAAAACGAACCCCGCGAGCCCGGGAACGTCACCGCCAGCACGGTGTGCGTCTGGGCGCCCAGCGGCGTCTCGGGCGGCTGCATCCAGACCACCCGGCCGGCCAACCGCCGCACCCGGAAACCGATTTCGGCAAGCGCGTAACCCATCAGGCCGTTCTGCTCGTAGCAGTAGCCCCCACGGCGCCGGCGGACCAGCTTGTCGGTGAGGGCTTCCGGGCCAAGGTCGTCGACCGGCACGCCCATCAGCGGATCGAGGTTCTCGAACGGGATCGAGCCGGTGTGGGCGGTCATCAGCGCCTGTAGCACCTCGAGGCTCGGTTCGGCCGGACCGTCGTAGTTGATGCGGTCGAAGTACCCGTTCAGGTCCAGCGTCATGACTCCATTCTCCGGCCCCGCGGAGGCGCCCGAGCCGCGGGTGTCGACTTGGGTTGTTTCGTTCCTGTCGAATACGGCAACCCGGCGAACGGGGCCTTAGCGCTTCGGTATATCGACAACGGAGTCCATCATGAATACCAGCAACACCGTCTGGATCGTCATCGCCGCAGTTGTGGCGATCCTCGTGATCGTCGCCCTGGCCATCGCCGCCCGCAGAGCCACCAGGCGCCGCCGCGAGCGGGAGGCCGAACAGATCCGCGAAAAAGCCAACTTGGAGAGCGCCAAGGTCGAGCGCCGCGAGGCGCTGGCCGCCGAGACGGCCGCGAAAGCCCGTGCCGCGCAGGCCGAAGCCGAGGCCAAGGCCGCCGAAGCCGCCCGCCTGCATGATCGGGCGTCAACCCATCAGACGGAAGCGGCGTCCTCGCGCGAACAGCTCGACGAGCAGTTCAAGCGTGCCGACAACCTCGACCCGAAGGTGAAGGCCGACAAGGACAGGGATGCCGCGGCCGGCGAGAACGCCGCCGGACGCGACCCCGCGTGGAGCCAGGAGCAGCCGATAGCGGACAACTCCCCCACGGTCGACATGTCCGCCGACCGCCGCGACCGGTAGGGCGCCGCTACAGCCAGGTGTCCCGCTACAGCCAGGTGTCCTGGGTGGTGGTCGTCAAAAACGCTTCCAGGTCGTCGCGCCACTGGGCGGGTGTCGTCTTGTCCGGTTCGATGCCGGTGTATTCACCGCGATAGAACAGCAGCGGCCGCGGCTTGATCTTGGGCGCCTCCGAAAGCGACTGCACCGCACCGAATACCACGAAGTGATCGCCCCCGTCGTGCGCGGAGGCCACCGTGCAGTCGATGTAGGCCAGCGAACCGTCGATGATCGGCGAACCGAGTTCGGAATGGTGCCAGTCGATCCCGGCGAACTTATCGGGCTCCTTGGAGCCGAAGCGGGCCGAGACGTGCTTCTGCTGCTCGGTCAGCATGTTGACGCAGAACCGGCCGCTGGCCTCGATCGCCTGCCACGACCGCGACACCTTGGTGGGGCAGAACAACACCAGCGGCGGGTCCAGCGACAGCGCCGCAAACGATTGGCAGGCGAAACCGACCGGGACGTCGTCATGCACGGTGGTGATGATGGTGATCCCGGTGCAGAACTGGCCGAGCACGCTGCGGAACGTGCGCGGGTCGATCGGCGCGGCAGTCATGGCCTGAGAAACTAACCCTTGAATCCGACGCTGAAGTCGTGGCCCCACAGGCTGATCGCGGTGCTCTCCCGAGCGATCCAGTCGTCGTCGGCGACTTGTCTTCCCTCGCAACCGAATTCGATGTCGAACCCGCTGGGTGTCTTCATGTAGAAGGACAGCATCAGGTCGTTGACGTGGCGGCCCAGCGTCGCCGACATCGGCACCTTGCGGCGCAGGGCCCGGTCCAGGCACAGGCCGACGTCGTCGGCGTTCTCGACCTCGACCATCAGGTGCACGATGCCGCTGGGGGTCTGGCCGGGCATGAAGGCCAGGCTGTGGTGGCGCGGGTTGCAGCCCAGGAACCGCAGCCAGGCTGGGGGGCCGTCGGCGGGCCGGCCGACCACCTGAGGGGGCAGTCGCATCGAGTCACGCAGCTTGAAGTCCAGCACGTCGCGGTAGAAGTGCAGGGTCTCTGCGTCGTCGCGGGTGGTCAGCACCACGTGGCCCAGGCCCTGGTCCTCGGTGACGAACTTGTGCCCGTACGGGCTGACCACGCGGCGGTGTTCGAGCGCAGCGCCGTGGAAGACCTCCAGACAGTTGCCGGACGGGTCGGAGAACCGGATCATCTCGTCGACCCGGCGGTCGGCCAGTTCGGCGACGGTGGCCTCCTTGTAGGGCGTGCCCTCGATGTCTAGCCGGTTCCGGATCTCTTGCAGCCCAGCGGCATTCGCGCATTCCCAGCCGGATTCGATGAGCCGGTCCTGCTCGCCGGGCACGATCACCAGCCGTGCCGGAAAGTCGTCCATCCGCAGATAGAGCGCGCCATCGGTGGCGCCCTTGCCCTCGACCATGCCGAGCACCTTCAGGCCGTAGTCGCGCCAGGCCGCCATGTCGGTGGCCTCGATACGCAGATAGCCCAGAGAGCGGATGCTCATCGCGCACCTCCCAGGAAATCGATGGTGAGCTTGTTGAACTCGTCGAACTTCTCCACCTGTGCCCAGTGCCCACATTGCCCGAAAACGTGAAGCTGTGCACGCGGAATGGTTTTCAGTGCGACCAGCGCGCCGTCCAGCGGGTTGACCCGGTCCTCGCGGCCCCAGATCAGCAGCACCGGCTGGCGTAGCCGGTGCACCTCGCGCCACATCATGCCCAGCTCGAAATCGGCTCCGGCGAAAGACATTCCCATTGCCCGCGTCGCGGTCAGCGATTCGGGTGTGCGGGCCAATTCGAAGCGCTGGTCGATCAATTCGTCGGTGATCAGCTTCTGGTCGTAGACCATCACCCGCAGAAACGCCTCGAGGTTTTCGCGGGTGGGCTCGGCGGAGAACTTGCCGAGCCGTTTGACGCCCTCCGTCGGGTCGGGCGCGAACAGGTTCACGCTGACCCCGCCGGGCCCCATCAGCACCAGCTTGCCGGCCCGGTCCGGGTAATCCAGCGCGAAGCGGACCGCGGTGCCACCGCCCAGCGAATTCCCAACCAGCGGAACGCGTCCCAGACCCAGCTGGTCGAACAGGCCCTTGAGCGCCCGTGCCGCGTAGTGGTTGAACTGCCCGTGCTCGGCGCGCTTGTCGGAGTGGCCGTAGCCCGGCTGGTCGACGGCCAGCACGTGAAACCGCTCGGCCAGCACCGGGATGTTGCGGGAGAAGTTCGTCCAACTCGCCGCGCCCGGTCCGCCGCCGTGCAGCAGCACCACGGTCTGGTCGTTGCCGACCCCGGCTTCGTGGTAGTGCAGCTTCAGCGGGCCGTCGACGTCCACCTCGGCGAAGCGCGAGGTCGATTCGAAGGTTATTTCTTCGGTTGTCGAGGTGCCGGTCATTCGGCGCCGCTCCTCCTCATCGCTTCGCTCTGCATCGTCGCCGGCGCTAGACCATGGTGTCGCCGGGCGGCAACCCGAACTCGTTGTTCCCGAAGATCTGGTAGGCCCGCTCGGGGTCGTTGGCCGCGTGCACCCGGCCGGCGTGCGCGTCGCGCCAGAACCGTTGCACCGGTTGGTCATTGCCCAAGGCCGTGGCACCGGACGCCTCGAACAACCGGTCGATGGAGGCGATCGCCCGGCCGGTGGCGCGCACCTGGTCGCGGCGCGCGCGGGCGCGCAGGTCGAACGGGATCTCCTTGCCGGCGGACAGCAGGGCGTACTCGTCGGCGACGTTGCCGCTCAACTGACGCCAGGCCGCGTCGATGTCGCTGGCCGCCTCGGCGATGCGGACCTTGGCGAACGGGTCGTCCTTGGCCTTCTCGCCGGCGAACGCCGCCCGCACCCGCTTGCCCTGATGCTCGACGTGCGCGTCGTACGCGCCGTAGGCCATCCCGACGATCGGCGCCGAAATGGTTGTGGGATGCATTGTGCCCCAAGGCATCTTGTACACCGGCGCGGTGTTGGTCTCATACCCGCCCGCGGTGCCGTCGTTCATGGCCTTGTAGGACAGGAACCGGTGGCGCGGCACGAAGACGTCCTTGACGACGACGGTGTTGCTGCCGGTGCCCCGCAGGCCCACGACGTGCCACACATCGTCGATGCGGTACTCGCTGCGCGGGATCAGGAAGCTGCCGAAGTCCACCGGACGGCCGTCCTTGATCACCGGACCGCCGAGGAACGCCCACGTGGCGTGGTCACAGCCCGAGGACCAGTTCCATGAGCCGTTGACCAGGTAACCGCCATCGGTCACCACGCCGGCACCCATCGGGGCATACGACGACGACACCCGGGTCTTGGGGTCCTCGCCCCAAACCTCCTCCTGGGCCTGCTGGTCGAACAGCGCAAGGTGCCAGTTGTGCACGCCGATGATCGAGCTCACCCAGCCGGTGGAGCCACACGCGCTGGCCAGCCGCCGCACCGCCTCGTAGAACAGCGTCGGGTCGCACTGCAAACCGCCCCACTGCTCGGGCTGCAACAGGGTGAAGAAGCCCACATCCTGAAGATCCTGAACGGTCTCGTCGGGCAGCCGCCGCAGGTCCTCCGTCGCCTGAGCGCGTTCGCGAATCTGCGGGAGCAGATCATCGATGCCAGCCAAAACCGACTGCGCATCACGCTGTTGAATGGACGTCACTTACGTTTGCCTCCTGCGCCAGACTTACTCAGCGGACTTACACCAGAGACTAGAACACGTTCCGATTTGTGTCGAGCAGGGTATTCCTGCGGCTGGTAGCGATACGAATCCGCTTTTCTGTAACATGTTCTAGTTGCCCGTGGCGATCGCAAGAGCGGCGGAGCCGGTCGCAGCGGGTCGACACGTTTTGCCACGAAAGGAAGGGACGGGCCTTGACCGAGGCGATTCCCGACGAGCCACTCGGTGACCACGTCCTCGAACTGCAGGTCGCCGAGGTCATCGCCGAGACCGACGACGCGCGGTCGCTGGTGTTCGCGGTACCCGACGACGCGGGCGACCCCGAGATCCCGCCCGAGCGGCTACGGTACGCGCCGGGCCAGTTCCTGACGCTGCGCGTTCCCAGCGAGCGCACCGGCTCGGTGGCCCGCTGCTATTCGCTGTGCAGCTCGCCGTTCACCGACGACGCGCTCACGGTCACCGTCAAACGCACCGCGGACGGCTACGCGTCCAACTGGCTGTGCGACCACGCGCACAAGGGCATGCGCATCCACGTGCTGGCCCCGTCGGGCACCTTCGTGCCCAAGACGCTGGGCGACGACTTCCTGCTGATGGCCGCGGGCAGCGGCATCACCCCGATCATGTCCATCTGCAAGTCCGCGCTGGCCGAGGGCAGCGGGCAGGTGACGCTGGTCTACGCCAACCGCGACGAGCGCTCGGTGATCTTCTCCGACGCGCTACGCGAGCTGGCGGCCAAATACCCCGACCGGCTGACGGTGCTGCACTGGCTGGAATCGCTGCAGGGTCTGCCCAGCGTGGCCGCCCTGGCCAAGTTGGCCGCGCCCTACACGGATCGGCCCGTGTACATCTGCGGCCCGGGCGCCTTCATGGACTCGGCGAGACAAGCGCTGGAAACGCTGAAAGTGCCTGCGGCGCAGATACATATCGAGGTGTTCAAGTCGCTGGACTCCGACCCGTTCGCGGCGGTGACGATCGAGGACACCCCCGAGGGCGACGAGCCGCCGGCCACCGCGGTGGTGGAGCTGGACGGCGAAACCCACACCGTGTCCTGGCCGCGCAACGCCAAGCTGCTCGACGTCCTGCTGGCCAAGGGCCTCGACGCCCCCTTCTCCTGCCGCGAGGGTCACTGCGGCGCGTGCGCGTGCACGCTACGCAAGGGCAACGTGAGCATGGAGGTCAACGACGTGCTCGAGCAGCAGGATCTGGACGAAGGCCTGATTCTGGCCTGTCAATCTCACCCGGAATCTGATTCGGTAGAAGTCACCTACGACGAGTAGCCGCGGGGCTAAGTTCACCGTTGGGATCACCGGGAAAGGGAGCATCGATGAGGCGGCTGGTATCGGGATTCGCAGTCGTCGCAGTGCTGCCGATGCTTGCGCCCGCCGGGGTATGCGCGGCGGCCAGCAACACCGCCACCACGCTGTTCCCGCTGGACGGGCCCAACCAGCTGGAGACGCGGGCCGTGCTGAATTGCTTCAAGGCCGACGGTCACTGCGACTTCACCGCCGGGGCGGACATGCTGACGCCCGACGGCGTGACCGGCTTCCCGCCCGGTCTGTGGGCCCGGCAGACCACCGAGATCCGGTCCTCGAACCGGCTGGCCTACCTCGACGCCCACGCCACCGGCCAGTACGAGCGGGTGATGAAGTCCATGGGTTCCGACGAGATCACCACCATCTACATGGGCGAGGGCCCGCCGGAGAAGTACCAGACGAACGGGCGCATCGACTCCACCGATTGGCAGACGGGCCAACCCAAGACCGACAACAACGTCATCGCCTGCACCCACATCCAGGTGGTGTACTCCGGGGTCAACATCACCTCCCCGAGCACCTGCGCGCAGACCACGTTCTCCTGACCTATTCGGGGTAGTCGCCGGTCTCGAGATCGTCGAGCAGGCTTGGACCAGTGGGCTTCCAGCCCAATCGCTGGCGGGTCAGTGCGCTCGACGAGGGCTGGTCGATAGCGAACATGGTGCCGAGCGGCCCGAAGACCGCGTCGGGGACGGACTCGACGGGCACGCCGACCCGGCGACCGATCACCTCGGCGATCGCCCGCATCGGGTCGCCTTCGTCGCCCACCGCGTGCAAAACCGAACCGGGCGCGGCCTTTTCGAGAGCGAGCCGGAACAAGGACGCGGCATCGTCGCGATGCACGGCAGGCCAGCGCTGGGTACCGTCACCGACGAAGGCCGACACGCCGCGCTGCCGTGCGGCCTGAATCAGGATGCTGCAGAAGCCGTACCGGCCACTGGCGTCGTGCACCGATCGCGGCAGCCGCACCACGGCCGATCGGACGCCTTGCTCGGCCAGGTCGATGACGGCCTGTCCGGTGCGTGCGCGTCCGGCCATCGGCCCCTCGGTGTTGAAGGGGTCGTCCTCGGTGCTCGTGCGGCCGGCGAGCGCCGGGGTGCCGCTGGCAACCACCAGCGGTTTACCTGTGTTGACGAGCGGGGTGCCGATCGCGGTGACGGCGCGAAATTCGTCGCCGATCGCGTCACCGATCATCCGGGTGAAGTCGTGGGAGAACGCCAGGTATGCGACGCCGTCGGCGTCATCGGCCGCCTTCCGCATCAGATCGAGGTCGGTGACGTCGCCGCGCAGCGGCTCAGCGCCGAGCCCGCTGATGATCGCGGCCGCAGCGTCCGACCGGGCCAGGCCCACGACCTGATGGCCGGCGGCGATCAATTGTGCGACGACGGCCGAGCCGATTCCGCCGCTGGCGCCGGTGACGAATACGCGCACGAGTAACTCCTTCATCTGATGCGACTATTGTCCCATCACCCTACACCAGTGATGGGACAATGGTCGCATCACTAAAGTGGGGCCATGGCTCGCTGGGAACCCGACGCGCGCGCACGCCTGGTCGGCGCGGCGCTGGACCTGTTCAACGAGCGCGGCTACGACCAGACGACCGTCGCGGAGATCGCCGAGCGCGCTGGCCTGACGAAAAGCACGTTCTTCAGGCACTTCCCGGACAAGCGGGACGTGCTGGCGGCCGGCCAGGACGCCATCGCCCAACTACTGCGCGAGGGCATCGCCGCTGCGCCCGCCGACGCGACGCCGCTGGCCGCGGTGTGCTCCGGCCTGAAGTCGGCAGCGGCGGCGTTCACGTCGTTCAACAAGGAGCTCGCCCCCAGGCTCAAGGCCGCGATCGCTGCCAGCGCCGAGCTTCAGGAACGCAACGCGCTCAAGCAGATCGGATTGGCGCTGGCGGTGGTCGAAGCGCTGCAATCCCGCGGCGTGCCGGAGCCGACCGCGGCACTGGCCGCCGAGCTGGGTGCCTTGGCATTCAAAAAGGCCTACGCCCGTTGGGCCGAACCCGGCGAGGACCAGGATCTGGGCGCCATGGCATGCCAGGAGCTGGACGAATTGCGCTCTGCTGCAGCCGATCTCGGCTAGCGCGGCAGCCCCAGAAGTCGCTCCGCGGCGACGGTGAGCAGGATCTGCTCGGTGCCGCCGGCGATGGTCAGGCAGCGGGTGTTGAGGAAGTCGAACACCGCGCGGTCGCCGTCCGCCCGCCGATCGACCAGCCCGCCGCCCTCGGAGACATCCATGGTGAATTCGGCCAGGGCCTGGCGGTAGCGCACACCGATGAGCTTGCGCACGCTGGACTGCGCCCCTGGGTCCTGGCCGCCCACGGCCAGCTGGGCGATCCGCTGGTCCAGCAGCGCGCCGGTCTGCGCCGCGACGATCAACCGCCCCAACCGGTCTTGCTGCGCGGCGTCGAGGTCGAGCTCGGCCAGCAGCTCGAGCAGTTCCTCCATCGGGTTGCCCAGCGCCGTCCCGTTGGCCATCGCGACGCGCTCGTTGGCCAGCGTGGTGCGGGCCAGCCGCCAACCGTCGTTCACCTCGCCGACCACCAGCTCGTCGGGAACGAACACGTTGTCCAGGAACACTTCGTTGAACAACGAGTCGCCGGTGATCTCGCGCAGCGGGCGGATCTCGATACCCGGGGAGCTCATCTCCACCAAAAAGTAGGTGATGCCTTTGTGTTTCGGCGCGTCCGGATCCGTGCGGGCCAGGCACACGCCCCAGCGCGCCTTGTGCGCCGCCGACGTCCACACCTTCTGCCCGGTCAGGTTCCAGCCGCCTTCGGTCCGGACCGCCTTGGTGCGCAGCGACGCCAGGTCCGAGCCGGCTCCCGGCTCGGAAAACAGCTGACACCAAAGGAATTCGCCACGCGTGGTGCCCGGCACGAAGCGCTCGATCTGCTCTTGCGTGCCGTGCTCGAGGATGGTCGGTGCCGCCCACCAGCCGATCACCAGGTCGGGCCGGGCCACGCCGGCCGCCGCCAGCTCCTGGTCGATCAGCAACTGCTCGGCGGGTCCCGCGCCACGGCCGTAGGGCGGCGGCCAGTGCGGCGCCTGCAGGCCCGCCTCGGCCAGCGCCGCCTGCCGCTTCTCCTCGGGCAGTTCGGCGATCTGGGCGACGGCGGCGGCGATCTCCGCCCGCTGGTCCTCGACCTCGCTGAGGTCGATACCCAGGCGGCGTCGCACCCCCGACTGGGTCAGCGCGGTGATGCGGCGTAGCCAGGCCTCCGCCCCGCCCAGGAACCGGCCGATGGCGTGCGCCCGGCGCAGGTACAGATGCGCGTCGTGCTCCCAGGTGCAGCCGATGCCGCCGAGGACCTGGATGCAGTCCTTGACGCTGGCCTTCACGGCGGCGATGCCGGTGCTCGCGGCCAGGGCCGCCGCGATGGAGAACTGGGCTTCGTCGCCCTCGGCGGCAGCCCGCGCGGCATCGGCGGCGGCCACCTCGGCCTGCTCGGCGCGGCACAGCATCTCGGCGCAGATGTGCTTGATGGCCTGGAAGCTGCCGATCGGCTTGCCGAACTGCTCGCGGACCTTGGCGTAGTCGACGGCGGTCTCCAGCGACCATCGGGTGATGCCGGCCGCCTCGGCCGCCAGCACGGTCGCGGCCAGCTCCTCGACGCGCTCGCGCTTGTCCGACACCACGGTGGCCGGCGCCGAGTCCAGCACCACCCGGGCCAGGGGCTGGGAGAAGTCGGTGGCCTGCAGGGGTTCGATCCGCACGCCCTCGCCGCCGGTGTCGATCAGCAGCCACTTGCCGTCGGCCGGCGCCAGCAGCACCGCGCCGTCGGCTACGCCCAGCGCGAAGGGCAGCGTGCCCGACGCCGTCGACGTTGCGCCGTCGAACTCGACGTCGCCTTCCAGCGCCAGCCCGGCGAAGCGCTCCCCGGCGGCGAGGGCGCCCAACAACTCGGGATCCGAGATCACCAATGTGGCCAGCGCGGTGGTGGCGACCGGCCCGGGGATCAGCGCCTTCGCCGCCTCCTCGACCATCGCGCACAGGTCTTCGATGCTGCCGTCCGCCCCGCCGAACTCCTCGGGGATAGCGACGCCGAAGATGCCCAGCTCGGCCAGCCGGGAGAACACCGGCCGCCAGGCGTCGGGCTTGCCCTGCTCCACGTCGCGGATCGCCGCGGTGCCGCCCGGCCCCGACGTCGAATTGCGGGCCCAGTCGCGCACCAGGGCCCGCGCGGCAAACTGTTCGTCGGTGACGGTCGCTACCACGTGAGAGCCCTCCGCGTCCTTGACTCGGCGTGACAGGGGCGTCGAAACCCCTGTCCTGATTGTGCGATCTGCCCGCTCAGCGGGTATGCCTTCGGCACGTGTTGGCACGCAACCCGCGCTCTTCGAGACTAGAACGTGTTCTAATAGTGCCAGTGATCGACCGTCAAGTCGAACGCCATTACAGCAGCACAGCGCTTGTCCGCGGCGGTATGGAGGTGGGAAATTCACACGCAGAATGCGTATCGTTTGCAAACGAACCGCCGGGAACAGGAGCAAACCGTCACATGCCAGCCAACGCAAATCCGAGCCGCGTTTCTGACGCGCAGCCGCGCGAGGTTCTGAACGTGGCGGTACTGGCGGAGTCCGAACTGGGGTCGGAGGCGCAGCGGGAACGCCGCAAGCGCATCCTGGACGCCACCATGGCCATCGCCTCCAAGGGCGGTTACGAGGCAGTTCAGATGCGTGCGGTGGCCGATCGCGCCGACGTCGCGGTGGGGACGCTGTACCGGTATTTCCCGTCGAAGGTGCACCTGCTGGTGTCGGCGCTGGGCCGCGAGTTCAGCCGCATCGACGCCAAGACGGACCGCTCGGCGATGACCGGGGGCACGCCCTTTCAGCGGCTGAACTTCATGGTGGGCAAGCTCAACCGCGCAATGCAGCGCAACCCCCTGCTGACCGAGGCGATGACCCGGGCCTACGTGTTCGCCGACGCGTCGGCGGCCAGCGAGGTCGACCAGGTGGAGAAGCTCATCGATTCGATGTTCGCGCGGGCAATGGCCGACGGCGAACCGACCGAGGACCAGTACCACATCGCCCGGGTGATCTCCGACGTGTGGCTGTCGAACCTGCTGGCGTGGCTCACCCGGCGGGCCTCGGCCACCGACGTCAGCAAGCGGCTGGACCTGGCCGTGCGGCTGCTGATCGGCGACCAGGACTCGAAGTAGCCCGGCTCACGCCGGCGGGCCGGCGGTGCGGCCCCGGATGAGTTCGGTGTCCAACAGTTCGATGGCGGGCAGGCCCGAGCGCGGCGGCTTCAACAGCAGCTCCCCGGCCCGGCGGCCCTTCTGCAGGCTGGACTGCGACACCGTGGTCAGCCCGCGGTTGATGGCCTCGGGCACGCCGTCGAAGCCGGTGACGGTCATCTGCCCCGGCACGTAAATGCCGTGCGCGCGCAGGTAATCCATGGCCGACAGCGCCAGGATGTCGGCGGTGCACATGAGCGCGGTGATGCGCGGATTGGCCTCCAGCGCCGCCTTGGCGGCCGCGCCGCCCGATTCGGGCAGGTGCTCGTAGCTCTCCACCACGGTCAACGAATCGGGCTCCACGCCGGCGGCCGTCATCGCCTCCCACACTCCGACGATGCGCTCGCGTTGCACGTCGAACGCGGGTGAGCGGAGCCGGTCGGCGTCTACCAGGCCCTGGCGCCGGTCCCGGCCCAGCCGCATGGTCAGCAGCCCGATCTCGCGATGCCCCAGGCCCAGCACGTAGTCGGCGAGCTCACGCATCGCCGCGCGGTCGTCGATGCCCACCCGCGAGACGCCGGGCAGCCCCTTGGGCTGGTCGACCACAACTATCGGCAGCCGGCGCTGCAACACCACTTGCAGGTAGGGATCCTCGTCGCACACCGAATAGACCACGAAGCCATCCACGCCGGCCGAAAGCACCGCGGCCGTGCCGTCTTTGAGGCTGCGGCTGGGTCCGACGGCAACCAGCAGCAGCCCCTGCCCCAGCGCTTCGCAGGACTGGGCCACGCCGGTGACGAAGTCGCGTGCGGCGGGGTCGCTGAAGAAGTAGGGCAGCGGTTCGGCCATCACCAGACCGACCGCGCCCGCCTTGCGGGTCCGCAACGAACGCGCCACCGGGTCGGGGCCGGCGTAGCCCAGCCGCTTGGCCGTCGCGAGCACGCGCTCGCGCAGGTCCGGGGAGAGCTGATCGGGCCGGTTGAAGGCATTCGAGATCGTCGTGCGCGAAACGTTGAGCTCGTCCGCCAATGACGCCAGAGTCGCACGCCGGCGCGGTGTGGGACTCACGTTCGGTGAGGCTACAGCGGATCGGGGCCCGTGCGTACGTGCTTCAGCTTGCGGCTTTGTAATGGAAACGGTTTTCATTAGTATTGTGGATCGGCTGACTGGCCGGCGGGAGGAAATCGGACGTGCACATGGCACCGACGCGGCAACGAACGGCTAAGGCCAGAACCGCCGACGCGACGCGATGGCTGGCGGCCGCGCTGGCGGTGGCCGGCGGCGCGGTGCTCACCGGCTGTGTCGGTTCGGCGCATTCGCGCGCGCTCTCCGTCGTCGCCTCCACCGACGTGTGGGGCAGCGTGGCGCGCGCCGTCACCGGCCGCCACGTCACCGTCAAATCCATTCTCAGCGGGGCGGACATCGACCCCCACTCTTATGAGGTCAGTCCCGCCGACGCCGCCGCGATCGCCGACGCCCCGCTGGTGGTCTTCAACGGCGGCGGGTACGACGGGTGGGTCGACGACGTGCTGGCCCGCCACCCGGACGCCAAGCCGGTCAACGCCTACTCGTTTTTGAACAACGACGGAGCACCCCGCAACGAGCACGTCTTCTACGACCTGGACGTCGCCAAAGCGGTGGCGAGCACCATCGCCGAGCGCCTCGCGACGATCGACGCGGGCAACGCCGCCGACTATCGGTCCAACGCCGTCGCGTTCGGCCGCGACGCCGACTCGATCGCCGGCGCCGAACACGCCATCGCGACCGCCTATCCCAACACCTCGGTGGTCGCGACCGAACCGGTCGCGTTCTACCTACTGAAGGCCACGGGCCTGGCGAACCGGACCCCGCCCGCGTTCGAGGCGGCCATCGAGAACGAGACCGATCCGGCACCGGCCGACATGGCGGTGGTCCTCGACCTGGTCAACCGTCGTCAGGTGTCGGCGGTGCTGGTCAACCCGCAGACCTCCACCACCGCGATCAACGGTCTGCGCGACGCCGCACGGCACGCGGGCGTCCCGGTCACCGACGTGTCCGAAACGCTGACCGAAGGCACGGAATACCTTGCCTGGCAACGCAACACGGTCAATCAGCTGCAGTCCGCGCTGCGGTCGAGCCGGACCGTACCGTCGTGAGCCTCGAACCGGCCATCGAGAACCCCGCGGAAACGGTTTCGCTGCGCGGGGCGCGGCTGTCCTTCGGCGACCGGGTGCTGTGGGACCACCTGGACCTGTCGGTGTCGCGCGGCGAATTCATCGCGGTGCTGGGCCCCAACGGCAGCGGCAAGACGTCGCTGCTCAAGGTGCTGTTGGGGCAGCTGCCGCTGAGCGCCGGTGTCGGGCTGGTGGACGGCAAGCCGATCACGTCGGGCAGCGGACGCATCGGCTATGTGCCCCAACACCATCCGATGGACGCCGACGTGATGCTGCGCGGGCGCGACCTGGTGCGGCTGGGCATCGACGGGCCGCGCTGGGGCGCCATCCCGCTGCGGTCGGCCGATCGGGCCCGCCGGCGCGCGGCCGTGCGCCAGGCGCTGCGCCAGGTCAACGGCGAACACCTGGCCGACGTCCGGGTGGGGACGATGTCGGGCGGCGAGTTGCAGCGGGTGCGCATCGCCCAGGCACTGGTCAGCGACCCGCTGCTGTTGCTGTGCGACGAACCGCTGCTGACGTTGGATCCGGCCAACGCCAGGCTGGTGTCGGCGCTGATCGAGCGGCGCCGCCAGGACGCCGCGACCACCGTCATCGTCGTCACCCACGAGATCAACCCGATCCTGCCGTACGTGGACCGGCTGCTGTATCTGGTCGACGGCCGGTTCGAGATCGGCACGGTCGAGCAGGTGATGACCAGCCAGACCCTTTCGGCGCTCTACCAATCCGACATCCAGGTGGTGAAGGTCAAGGACGGCTACGTGGTGGCCGGCGCTCGTGACGATGGGTACCACTGATGGAACATCGGCTCACCGGCCTGCTGGACCACCTGTTCTCCTTCGACATCACCGCCCACTTGCTCGCCCACGACTTCGTGCAGCAGGCGCTGGTGGCGGCCGCCCTGCTGGGCCTGGTGGCCGGGCTGATCGGGCCGTTCATCGTGATGCGCCAGATGTCGTTCGCCGTGCACGGTTCCAGCGAATTGTCTTTGACCGGAGCCGCTTTCGCGCTGCTGGTGGGGTTCGGCGTGGGCCTCGGCGCCCTGATCGGCAGCGCCCTGGCCGCGGCGCTGTTCGGTGTGCTCGGGCGGCGTGACCGGGAACGCGACTCGGTGATCGGCGTGGTGCTGGCGTTCGGGCTGGGCCTGGCGGTGTTGTTCATCCATCTCTATCCGGGCCGCACGTCGACCAGCTTCGCCCTGCTGACCGGCCAGATCGTCGGGGTGGGCTACACGGGCCTGACCATGCTGGCGCTGGTCTGCCTGCTCGTCATCGCCGTGCTGGCGACGTGTTACCGCCCGCTGCTGTTCGCCACGGTCGACCCCGACGTCGCCGCCGCCCGCGGCGTGCCGGTCTACGCGCTGGGCATCGTGTTCGCCGCCCTGGTCGGGGTGGTGGCGGCCCAGGCGGTGCAGATCGTCGGCGCGCTGCTGGTGATGTCGTTGTTGATCACGCCGGCGGCCGCGGCGGCCCGGGTCGTCGCCTCCCCGGCGGCGGCGATGGTCACCTCGGTGGTGTTCGCCGAGGTGTCCGCGGTCGGGGGCCTGCTGCTGTCGCTGGCGCCGGGCGTGCCGGTGTCGGTGTTCGTCGCGAGCATCTCGTTCCTGATCTACCTGGTCTGCTGGCTGATCGGGCGCCGGCGATCCGCTGCCGCTTAAGCTGGGCCCCATAAGGTTCCACGTCCGGGAGGCAGTGGTGCGCGGGCGAATCGCGTTGCTGGTGGCCGCGGCGGTGTCCGCCCTGGCCACCGGCTGCACCACCGTGGTCGGCGGCAGCGCGTCGCCCGCAGACACCTCCGGTCCGCTGCTCCAGCCGCCGGTGGCCGCCGCGGCCCTGGATGGGCTGCTGCTCGGGGTGGACCAGATCAACTCCTTGCTCAGCTCGGGGATGCGGCTGCGGTACGGCGTTCAGACGATGTGGGATTGGAGTTCGACTTTCAGCGACAAGAGCTGCCTGGCGATGGACGGCCCGGCCCAGGAGGCCGTCTATGCGGACACCGGCTGGATCGCGATGCGCGGCCAGCGCCTCGACGACAACTTCGACGACCCGGCGGTCCGCAACGACTCCGCCATCCAGGCCGTGATCGCCTACCCCTCGGCGCGCAAGGCCAACGCGTTCTACGACGCCTCGGTGCGACGGTGGTCCGCCTGCGCCAACCGGAAGTTCTCCGAACATCCCGTGGACAAGCCGGACATCGTGTGGACCGTCGGCGAGGCCCACAAGGTCGGTGGCACGCTCAGCACCTCCGAAGTTCAGGACAGTAGCGACGGCTGGACGTGCCAGAGGGCGCTGACCGTGCGCAACAACGTCGTCATCGACGTCGCCACCTGCGGCTCCTTCGTGCCCGGCGGGTCCGCGGTCGACCTCGCCGAGCGGATCGCGGCCAAGGTCAGCGGGCGGTAGCCGGCGCCGCGCCTCCTCGCCTAGGCCGGCGTCGGGCGCCCCCATAAGCTGGGCGGGTGGCCGCTATCGACCTCAACGCCGACCTGGGCGAGGGCTTCGGTGTCTGGCGCCTGGGTGACGACGACGCCATGCTCGGCATCGTCAGCAGCGCCAACGTCGCGTGCGGTTTCCATGCCGGTGACCCGGCGGGCCTGCTGCGGGTATGCCGGTCGGCCGCCCGGCGCGGGGTCCGCATCGGGGCGCAGGTGAGCTACCGCGACCTGGCCGGGTTCGGCAGGCGCTTCATCGACGTCGCCGCCGAGGACCTGATCGCCGACGTGGTGTATCAGATCGGCGCGCTGCGGGCGATGGCGTACGCGGCCGGCTCCACGGTGTCCTACGTCAAACCCCATGGCGCGCTGTACAACACGATCGTCACCCACGTCGAGCAGGCCGCCGCCGTAGCCGAGGCGGTGCGCCTGGTGGATTCCGGGTTGCCGGTGTTGGGCATGGCGGACTCGGCCTTCTTCGACGAAGCCACTCGGCGCGGATTACGCACGGTCGCAGAGGCTTTCGCCGACCGGGCCTACCGGCCCGACGGCCGGCTGGTGTCGCGCCGCGAACAAGGTGCGGTGCTGGCCGACCCAGCGGTGATCGCCGACCGGGTGGCGACCATGGTCGACTCCGGGCAGGTCACCGCGATCGACGGCACCCAACTCACGCTGAAGGTGGAATCGGTTTGCGTGCACGGTGATTCGCCGGGAGCGGTGCAGATCGCCGCCGCCGTCCGCGACCGCCTTGCCACGACCGGCACCGAGATCAGGGCGTTCTGCTGATGCGACTGAAACTCGGGCGTCCCGACATCGCGCGGTACGCAGGCCGGTTCGACGCTCCCGCCGCCGAGGCCGACGGGCTCTCGGTGACCTGGATCGGCGTCGCCACCCTGCTGATCGACGACGGCTCGTCGGCCCTGATGACCGACGGCTACTTCTCCCGGCCCGGCCTGGCCACGGTCGCGGCCGGCAAGGTGGCACCCTCGCCGGCGCGCGTCGACGGATGCCTGGCCCGGGCCAAGGTCTCGCGGCTGGAGGCGGTCATCCCGGTGCACACCCACTTCGACCACGTGCTGGACTCCGCACTCGTCGCCGACCGCACCGGCGGGGTCACCGGTTCGCCGATGACGCCGGGAAACCGGTCGGGCGGGCAGTGGTGCGATTCGATCAGGG
>NZ_LZMG01000105.1:0-2102 GCF_001673615.1 Mycobacterium sp. 1245499.0 | reverse complement strand
CCGCACCGGACCCGGCGGGCCGTAGCGGTGTACATGCAACTTCGCGGTCACCAGTCGATGGTGCCAGCCACCGCGGTCGCGGGTTGCGGGCGGCCCCTAACGGTCGTCATCCTCCCGATCGTCGTCGGTGGAGACGATGTAGGCCTGCTCGATCACGTCGGCCTCGTTGGCTTCCCGGTCCGCGGCGGCGGCCACGTAATCGATGTCCAGACCGGTCTCGTCGTCAAAATCGACAGGCCGCCGTTGTTCCACCGCGTCGCCTTCCGGCGCCTCGTCGATGGGAAAGCCGCGTTCGTCGTCGTTCATGGTCTTGCACCCCTCCTTTCGTTGTCCGGCTGCTGCGGCCTCCAGGGTAAGAGTCGGCGGCGGCGTGGCCGGGTACGCTGACCGCTCGGTCACCTCGACGACCCAACGGGAGCAGTCATGGGCAGAATCAGGCGCGGTTGGGCGCTTTCGCAGCAGAGCTGGCAGGTCCTGAAAAAAGACCGGTCGCTCGTCTTCTTCCCGATCCTGTCCACCCTGTTCGCCGTCCTCGCCACGATCGCCATCTGGGCGCCGACGCTGTTGCTGCGCGGCGTGTTCGGCGGCCATCACGTGGACAACCAGGACCCCGCCTACTACATCGCGGGCGTGGCAACGGCATACGTGTCGGCCTTCATTGCGATCTTCTTCAACGTCGCGCTCGCCGCCTGCGCGGTGCGCTCCATGCGCGGCGAGGACACCAGGGTCGGCGAGGGCATCGCCGCCGCGGCGCGCCGGATCGGTCCGATCCTGGGTTGGACGGTGGTGGCGACCACGGTCGGGCTGATCCTCAAGGCGCTCGAGGAGCGCCTACCGACCCTGGGCAAGCTCGCCGCGGACCTGGTCGGCGCGGCGTGGGCCGTCGCAACGTTTTTCGTCATCCCGGCGATCGCGCTCGAGGGCACCGGGCCGTTTCGGTCACTGCGCCGCTCGGTGGACACCATCAAGTCGCGCTGGGGTGAGAGCGCCGCCGGGGCGGCCACCATCGGGGTGGTCACGTTTCTGGTGACCCTGGTGGTCGTGGTGGGCGGCGTGGTCGGCGGCATCGCGCTGATCGCGGCGCGTCTGGCGCCGCTGGGTCTGGTGGTGCTGGCCGCCACGTTCGCGGTCGCCGTGGTCATCTCGTTCATCTCGACCGCGCTGAGCCAGATCTTCCGTGTCGCGGTCTACCAGTACGCGGTCACCGGGGAGACGGTGGGCGGGTTCGACCACCGGCTGCTGCAGTCCGCGTTCGTCGCGCGCTAGATCTGTCGGACCCTCGTGATGTCATGCCGTCATGGCCTACACGTGGGACCCCGAAGCGCACACCGTCTTGGACCCGGGTGCGCGCGGTCAGCTGCGTATTCTCGGCGGGCCCGGCACCGGCAAGAGCAGTCTGCTGATCGACGCGGCGGTCGCCCAGATCGACGCCGGGGTCAACCCGGAATCGGTTCTGCTGCTTACCGGTTCCGGCCGGATCGGGATGGCCGAGCGCAGCGCGCTGACGACGGCGTTGCTGCGCGCGCGACCCGCCGGCCCCGGCCGGGCCGCGGTCAGCGAGCCGTTGGTGCGGACTGTGCACGGGTACGCGTACGCGGTCCTGCGACGCGCGGCCGAGCGGGCCGGTGAGGCGCCGCCGCGGCTGGTCACCAGCGCCGAACAGGACGCCATCATCCGGGAGTTGCTGGCCGGCGACCTCGAAGACGGGCCACGCGCGGCGACGGCCTGGCCGGCCCCGCTGCGCCCGGCGCTGAGTACCGCGGGATTCGCCGCCGAGCTGCGAAACCTGTTGGCGCGCTGCGCTGAACGCGGCGTGGACCCCCAGGAATTGGAGCGGTTGGGCCGTCGCTGCCGGCGGCCGGAATGGACCGCCGCCGGACAATTCGCCCGCCAGTACGAACAGGTGATGCTGCTGCGCGCGGCGGTGGGCACGGCCGCGCCGGAGGCGACCACGCCCGCGTTGGGCGCCGCGGAGCTGGTGGGCGCCGCGCTGGAGGCGTTCGCCGTCGACGCCGAGCTGTTGTCCGCCGAACGCGGCCGGATCCGCGTCTTGTTGGTCGACGACGCCCAACAGCTGGACCCGCAGGCGGCCCGGCTGGTTC
>NZ_LZMG01000104.1:0-2185 GCF_001673615.1 Mycobacterium sp. 1245499.0 | reverse complement strand
GATCGACAGCCCGGACAAGCCGTGCCGGGCCCGTAGCTGGGGGCACGATGGCTTCGACGATCCCTACAGGAGTCCGCACCGTGCTGGCCAGGTGGGTCTGCACCGCCCGGAGCGCCCGCGGCAGGTCGCCGTCGCGCAGGGCCTCGGCGATGCCCCGATGCTCGGCCATGATCGTGGCCACCCGATCGGGTTCACGCTGCGCCGATTCCCCGATCATCCGCATCTGGCGGTCGCGCAGCGTCGAGTAGAAGTTGGACAGGATGGCGTTGCCCGACTCTTCCAGGGTGATGGCGTGGAAGGCGCGGTCGGACTCCAGGAATTCCCGCCAGTCGGCGGCCGCCGCGGCCGCACCCAGCCGTCGCAGCTCGCCGGATTGCCGTTCGAAGACCACGGCCCACACGGCGGGACCGCGTCCCACCACCTTGGCCGCCGCGAACTGCTCGAGCACCAGCCGGGCCTCCATCACCGCGCGGACCTCGCCGGGCGAGACCGGGACCACCAGGGCGCCGCGCTGGGGATACAACCGCAACAGCCCCTCGGCCTCGAGGCGCAGGAACGCCTCGCGCACCGGGGTGCGCGACATCCCCAGCGCGGTCGCGACGTCGCCTTCGCTGATCAGCTCGCCGCCGGCGAACTCGCCGGTGAGGATCCGGGCCTTGACGTGATCCAGCGCGCGATCCTTGGCCGTGCCCGGCCGCGGGCTCTTCGCCGCCATACCGCCCCACTCTGGTAGCTAAGTCGTATCTCAAGGGTGCTCCTGACCGTACACGAGCCTTCTTTACCAGGGCGTATTGACACTGAGATACAAGATAAATACTATTCGGATACGAGAGATGCCCAAGCGGTGAGGAGACCGAGATGGCCACGACGCAGACATTGACCCCGAACCTGGATCCGACGATCCCGGCACCGATGATCAACGTGGCCGAGTACGGGTTCGAGGGCCGCTTCGAAGAGTGGGCCGCCCAGGCCGAGTACTTCGAGTACTCCAAGGCGGCCAACCCCATCGGGTCGGGGCACGTCCCGGCGGTTCCGCTGCGCCGGTTCGATCCCGAGCTCTACCTCGATGCCGCAACCGGCGTGATCCCGCTGGACCTGTCCCGGGAGCTGGGCATCGGCACCGGCGCGGCGACCAGCCCGGCGCTGCTGGCCAACTTCGTCAGCATCCGCGCAGGCGAGCAGATCGACACCAGCCCCAACGCCACCTCGCAGCTGTACTACGTGCTGTACGGGCGCGGCTTCGCGGCGGTCAACGGCCGGCTGGTCGAGTGGGAGAAGGGCGACTTCGTGACGTTGCCCGCCGGTTGCCGGTCGGTGTTCTACGCCGCCGCCGACACGGCCATGTACTGGGTGCACGACGAGCCGTTGATGCGATACCTGGGCGCCGAGGCCACCCGGCCGCGCTTCGAGGCGACCAAGTTCCGCCGCGCCGACGCGGTGGCCAAGCTCGAGGAGATCGCCGCGCGTCCCGGCGCCAACGAGAAGAGCCGGGTGAGCGTGCTGTTGGCCAACGCCGCTCAGGAGCAGACGCTGACCATCACGCACGTGCTGTGGGCCATGTTCGGGGTGCTGCCGCCCAACCAGGTCCAGCGCCCGCACCGGCACCAGTCGGTCGCACTGGATCTCATCCTCGACGCCCCGGCGTCCGGCTGCTACACGCTGCTGGGCACCCGCCTCGACTCCCGCGGCGACATCGTCGATCCCATCCGGGTGGACTGGCGGGCGGGTTGCGCCTTCACCACCCCGCCGGGCATGTGGCACGCCCACTACAACGAGACCGACGAGCCCGCCCACCTGATTCCCGTTCAGGACGCCGGGCTGCACACCCACCTGCGCAGCCTGGACATCAAGTTCACCCAGCGCCGCGACCTGGCCGGGTGATCCCCCGGCGGCGGCCCATGCACCGCCGGAGTTCGGCGAATAGTGTGGCTGGACATGAAGGTGCCCCTGCTGGGACCGGTGTCGCTCACGGGCTTCCAGAACGCCTGGTTCTTCCTGGTCCTGTTGATCGTGCTGCTGGTGATCGGCCTTTACGTCGTGCAGCAGTTCGCCCGTCGTCGCCGGGTGCTGCGCTTCGCCAACATGGAGGTGCTGGAGCGGGTCGCGCCGCCGCGGCCAAGCAAGTGGCGTCACGTGCCGACCATCCTGCTGGCCGCCGCGCTGGTGTTGCTGACCACCGCGATGG
>NZ_LZMG01000103.1:0-16350 GCF_001673615.1 Mycobacterium sp. 1245499.0 | reverse complement strand
CGCCGGATTGGGCTTGCCGCCGCGGCGCGGGCTGATCGGAGCCCCCGGCAGATCGGCCCGCAATTGATCCAGTTCCTCGTACGTCGTGGCCGCATAGGCCCTGGTCAAACGGTCTTCGTAGTCGTTGAGCTGCAGGCGCCCCTGTTCGGCCGCATACGCAAGCAACTGGGCAATCTGGATGCGGTCGGTATCAGCCGCGCGCGACGGCTCGCCGCGCGTGTCCTCCGCATCCCGTTGCGTTGAGTTGCTCATCACCCACGAGCCTACGACGTACAGCTTTTGCTGCAAGAGGATTGGCTAAACTGCAACCTTGCGCCGGCCCGCGCCGCACTGCCGACCGTTCGACCGGACCCTTTGTTTGACATCTGGCTAACTTCCCGGCTGGCTAACTCGTCCAATTGGGCGCGCGCTTCTCCAGAAACGCCAGCATGCCTTCGCGGGCCTCGTCGGACACGAACAGCCGCGCGGACTCCTCGGCGAGCCGTTCGGCGTCGCGGTCGAACCCTTCCAGCACCGCGGTCGTGGTCAGCGCCTTGGATGCCGCGAGGCCCTGGGGCGAACCACGGCCGATATCGGAGACCAGTTCGTCGACCGCGGCGTCGACGTCGTCGGCGGCAACGGTGATCAGTCCGATCTCGGCCGCCTGGGCGGCGCCGAACTTCTCGCCGGTCAGGTAGTAGCGTGCCGCGGCCCGCGCCGACAGCTTCGGTAGCAGCGTCAACGAGATGATCGCCGGGGCGACGCCGATGCGGGCCTCGGTGAGCGCGAAGGTACTGCGCGGACCCGCGACCGCGATATCGCAGGCGCCCACCAGGCCTAAGCCGCCCGCGCGGACGTGCCCGTCGATGGCGGCGATCACCGGCAGCGGCGAGGAGACGATGGCCCGCATCAAGGCGACCATCTCCCGGGCGCGGGCCACCGCTATGCTGAAGGGATCGCCCCCGCCGGACTCACTCAAATCCGCACCGGCACAGAAGGTTCCACCAGTGTGGCCCAGCACCACGGTCCGTACCGCCGGGTCTGCCGAGGCGTCGCGCAACCCCTGGTGCAATTGGTTGACCAGTGTGGTGGACAGCGCGTTGCGGTTGTGCGGTGAATTCAGGGTCAGCCGCGCGTAAGGTCCGCCCGTGTCGGCGGGTCCGGCGTATTCGACGACGGGGTCCATCAGTAGCTTCGGGGCAGGCCCAGCGATGTCTGCGCGACGAAGTTCAGCACCATCTCACGGCTGACCGGGGCGATGCGGCCCAGCCGGGCCGAGGCCAGCATGGCGGCCAGGCCGTACTCCTTGGTCAGTCCGTTGCCGCCCAGTGACTGCACCGCCTGATCCACCGAGCGCGTGGCGGCTTCGGCCGCAGCGTATTTGGCCATGTTCGCGGCCTCGGCCGCGCCCATGTCATTGCCGGAGTCATAGAGGGTGGCGGCCTTCTGCAGCATCAGCTTGGCCAGTTCGACCTCGATGTGGCACTGCGCCAACGGGTGGGACAGCCCCTGGTGCGCGCCGATCGGCGTGCCCCACACCTGCCGGGTTTTGACGTATTCGGCGGCCCGGCCCAGCGCGTACCGTCCCATCCCGACGGAGCTCGCCGCGCCCATGATCCGTTCGGGGTTCAGGCCGGCGAAAAGCTGTGCAATGGCGGCATCTTCGGCGCCGACGAGTGCGTCGCTAGGCAGCCGCACGTCGTCGAGGAAGACCTGGAACTGCCGTTCGGGGCTGATCAGTTCCATTTCGATCGGGGTGTAGGTGAAGCCGGGCGCGTCGGTGGGCACCACGAACAGTGCGGGGCGCAGCTTGCCGGTCTTGGCCTCCTCGGTGCGGGCCACCACCAGCACCGCCTGCGCCTGGTCGATGCCGGAGATATAGACCTTCTGGCCCTTCACGATCCAGTCGCTGCCGTCCCGGCGGGCGGTCGTGGTGATCTTGTGCGAGTTAGAGCCGGCGTCGGGCTCGGTGATGGCGAACGCCATCGTCAGCGTCCCATCGGCGATGCCGGGGATCCAGCGCTTCTTCTGCTCCTCGGTGCCGAACTTGCTGATGATGGTGCCGTTGATGGCGGGCGAGACCACCATCAGCAGCAGCGCGCTGCCCGCGGCCGCCATCTCCTCCATGACCAGCGACAGCTCGTACATTCCGGCGCCGCCACCGCCGTACTCCTCCGGCAGGTTCACCCCGAGGAAGCCGAGTTTGCCTGCCTCCGACCACAATTCGTCGGTGTGTTCCTGTGCGCGGGCCTTGCGTAGGTAGTACTCGCTGCCGTAGTTGGCTGCCCAGGCCGCCACCGACTTGCGCAGGGCCTGACGCTCCTCGCTCTCGATGAAGCTGGTGTCGGTCATGCTGAATCCCCTTCTGATTGTGGCGCTTCCACTCTTGCCAGCACAGCGCCCACTTCGACTTGCTGACCGGTCTTGACGCTGAGTTCGGCGAGCACCCCGTCCACCGGGGCGGCGATGGTGTGTTCCATCTTCATGGCCTCCAGCCAGATCAGCGGCTGGCCGGCGGTGACCGTGTCGCCGATCGCGGCACCGAGCCGGATCACGCTGCCCGGCATCGGCGCCACCAGCGAGCCCTTTTCGACGGTCGAGCCGGGCTCGGGGAAACGCGGCTGCGCGGTCAAATGCACCGGCCCGCGCGCGGAATCGACGTAGACGTCGGCATCGTAGCGCCGCACCGAGAAGCCGTGCTCGACGCCGTCCACCCGCAGCACGACGGCTTTCGCCGTGGCCGACACCAGCTGCACCGACGGGTCGTCGGGAAGCGTCAAACCGGTTCTGGTGAAGCGATATTGGACCCTGATCTCGTCGCCCGCATCGTCGTGATAGTCCCTGACCTGGTAGACCGACGGCAGGTTGCGCCAGCCGCTGGGAACGGCGCGCAGCACCGGCGCCACGGCCCGGTTATGCGCGGCGTCGGCGAGTGCCGCGGCGATGGCGGACAGTCGGACCACCGCGGCATCGCCCAGCGGCGCCGCGAGGCGGGCCAGGTCGTGGGTATCGAAAAACGCTGTGTCGGTCGCACCGTCGAGGAATGCGGGATGCCGCAGCACGTTCACCAAAAGGTCCCGGTTGGTGCGTACGCCGTGCACGCGGGCGCGCGCCAGCGCGTCGGCGAGCACCAGCGCGGCCTGGCGTCGCGTCGGGGCGTAGGAGATGACCTTGGCCAGCATGGGGTCGTAGTGGATCGAGACCGTGAACCCGTCGACGATGCCCGAATCCAGCCGGATCCCGGTCCGGTGCCCCAGGGAACCGAACTCCGCCCGAACCGAGGGCACCTCGAATCCGCGGACCAGGCCGGCCTGCGGCTGCCAGTTCTTGGCGGGGTCCTCGGCGTAGAGCCGGGCCTCGATCGAATGCCCTCGCGCGGCAGGAGGGTCCGAGTCCAGGCGGGCGCCGTCGGCGACGGCGAGCTGCAGCTCGACCAGATCGAGTCCGGTGGTCTCTTCGGTCACCGGGTGTTCGACCTGTAGCCGGGTGTTCATCTCGAGAAAGTAGAACTCCCCGTCGTCGTCGGCGAGGAACTCCACCGTCCCGGCGCCGGTGTAGCCGATGGCTTCGGCGGCCAACCGGGCCGCGTCGAACAGCTTGGCGCGCATGCCCGGCGTGCGCTCCACCAACGGCGAGGGCGCCTCCTCGATGATCTTCTGGTGGCGGCGCTGAATCGAGCATTCGCGTTCGCCGACCGCCCACACCGTGCCATGGGTGTCGGCCATGACCTGGACCTCGATGTGGTGTCCGGTGGGCAGGTAGCGCTCGCAGAACACCGTCGGGTCCCCGAAGGCGGATTGGGCTTCGCGGCGCGCCGCCTCCACTTCGGCTGGCAGGGCTGACAATTCGCGCACCACCCGCATGCCGCGTCCGCCGCCGCCCGCGGAGGCCTTGACCAGGACCGGCAGCTGCGCCTCGGTGACGGTGTCGGGGTCGAGCTCGTCGAGCACGGGCACCCCGGCCGCGGCCATGAGTTTCTTGGACTCGATCTTGGAGCCCATCGCGCGCACCGCATCCACCGGCGGGCCGATCCACGTCAGGCCGGCGTCGGCGACGACGGCCGCGAAGTCGGCGTTCTCCGAGAGGAATCCGTAACCGGGGTGGATCGCGTCAGCGCCCGCGGCGCGGGCGGCGGCGATGATGGCCTGCGCGTTGAGGTAGTCGTTGGTCTTGTCCAGCCGCACCCGGGCGTCGGCCTCGGCGACGTGCGGGGCGCCGGCGTCGGGTTCGGTGTAGACGGCGACGGTGGTTAAGCCGAGCCGGCGGCAGGTGGCGAACACCCGCCGCGCGATCTCACCGCGGTTGGCGACCAGTACTCGAGTGACCATGGGGCTCACATCCGGAAGACGCCGAAGTTCGACGTCCCCTTGATCGGGCCATTGGCGATGGCGGACAAACAGATTCCCAAGACGGTGCGGGTATCTCGCGGGTCGATCACCCCGTCGTCGTAGAGCATCCCGGACAACACCAGCGGCAGCGACTCGGCTTCGATCTGGCCCTCGACCGCGGCCCGCATCGCCGCGTCGGCCTCCTCGTCGACCTGCTGGCCGCGCGCCTCGGCGGCCGCACGGGCCACGATCGACAGCACACCCGACAACTGGGCGCCGCCCATCACCGCGGACTTCGACGTCGGCCAGGCGAACAGGAACCGCGGATCGTAAGCGCGCCCGCACATGCCGTAGTGGCCCGCGCCATAGGAGGCGCCGATCAGCAGCGAGATGTGCGGGACCGTGGAGTTGGACACGGCGTTGATCATCATCGAGCCGTGCTTGATCATCCCGCCCTCTTCATAGTCCTTGCCCACCATGTAACCGGTGGTGTTGTGCAGGAACAGCAGCGGCGTGTCGGACCGGTTGGCCAGCTGGATGAACTGGGTGGCTTTCTGCGACTCCTCGCTGAACAACACGCCGCGCGCGTTGGCCAGGATGCCGATCGGATACCCGTGCAGCCGGGCCCAGCCCGTCACCAGCGACGAGCCGTACAGCGGCTTGAATTCGTCGAACTCGGAACCGTCGACGATGCGGGCGATCACTTCGCGGGGATCGAACGGGATCCGCAGATCCGCGGGCACGATGCCGATGAGTTCCTCGGTGTCGAACAGCGGCTCGGTGACCGGCTTGGGTGTCGGCCCGTGCTTGGCCCAGTTCAACCGGGCCACGATGCGGCGGCCGATGCGGATCGCGTCGAGTTCGTCGACGGCGAAGTAGTCGGCCAAACCGGAGACGCGGGCGTGCATTTCGGCGCCGCCGAGCGACTCGTCGTCGGATTCCTCGCCGGTGGCCATCTTCACCAGCGGGGGACCGGCCAGGAAGACCTTGGAACGTTCCTTGATCATCACCACGTGATCCGACATGCCCGGGACGTAGGCACCGCCCGCGGTGGAGTTGCCGAATACCAGTGCGATGGTGGGGATTCCGGCCGCCGAGAGCCGGGTGAGGTCGCGGAACATCCGGCCGCCGGGGATGAAGATCTCCTTCTGCGTGGGCAGATCCGCGCCGCCGGACTCCACCAGCGAGATCACCGGGAGCCGGTTCTCGAAGGCGATCTGGTTGGCTCGCAGGATCTTCTTCAGGGTCCACGGGTTGCTGGTGCCGCCTTTGACCGTCGGGTCGTTGGCGACGATCATGCATTCGACGCCTTCGACCACCCCGATGCCGGTGACCGTGCTGGCGCCGACCTTGAAGGCGCTGCCCCAGGCCGCCAGCGGGCTCAGTTCCAGGAACGGCGAATCCTGGTCGACCAGGGATTCGATGCGTTCGCGTGCCGTCAGCTTGCCCCGGTCATGGTGACGCTCAACGTATTTGGCCCCGCCCCCGACCAGCGCGTTGGCCAGCTCGGTGTCGATCTCCTCGAGTTTCGCAATAGCCGCCGAAGCCGCGTCGGCGAAGGCGGTGGCATCGGCATCGAGGGTGGACTGCAGCACGGTCATGATTGGAATCCCAGCAGTTTGGCGGACAGTGCGGTCAGGATTTCGGTGGTTCCGCCGCCGATGCCCAGGATCCGCATGTCCCGATATTGGCGTTCGACCTCGGACTCGGCCATGTAGCCCATGCCGCCGAACAACTGGACGGCTTGGTTGGCCACCCATTCGCCGGCCTCGACGGCGGTGTTCTTGGCGAAACACACCTGCGGAATCAGGTTGGTCTCGCCGGCGAGTTGCTGCTCCACCACGTGGCGCGAGTAAACCCTGGCGACGTCGATGCGACGCGCCATCTCGGCCAACGTGTTTTGCACCGACTGCCGCGATATCAATGGGCGGCCGAATGTTTCGCGGTCGCGACACCATTGCACCGTCAGGTCCAGGCAGCGCTGGGCGCTCGAATAGGCTTGTGCGGCAAGACCGATGCGTTCGGCGACGAAGGCCTGGGCGATCTGGGCGAACCCGCTGTTCTCCACGCCGACCAGGTTGGTGACCGGGACGCGGACGTCGGTGTAGGACAGCTCGGCCGTGTCCGAGGAACGCCAGCCCATCTTGTCCAGCTTGCGGCTCACCTCGAAGCCGGGCGTCCCCTTCTCGACCACAAGCAGCGAAACCCCGCCCGCGCCAGGGCCTCCGGTGCGTACCGCGGTTACCACGTAGTCGGCGCGGACCCCGGAGGTGATGTAGGTCTTGGCGCCGTTGACGATGTAGTGGTCACCATCGCGCACCGCGGAGGTACGCAGGTGCCCGACGTCGGAACCGCCGCCCGGCTCGGTGATGGCCAGCGAGCCGATCTTCTCACCGGCCAGTGTCGGCCGGACGAACTCCTCGATGAGCCGCTGATCGCCCGAGGCGATCATGTGCGGCACCGCGATGCCGCAGGTGAACAACGACGCGAACACGCCGCCCGGGGCCCCGGCCTGATGCATCTCCTCGCAGATGATCACCGCGTCGGCGCCGTCGCCGCCACCGCCGCCAACCGATTCGGGGAAGCCCGCACCCAGCAGCCCGGCGTCCCCGGCGCTGCGGTGCAATTCGCGCGGCAGCTCGCCGCTGCGCTCCCACTCGTCGACGTGGGGCAGGATCTCGCGTTCCGCGAACGAGCGCACCGTCTTTCGCAGCTGTTCGCGCTCGGGTGTGGTCCAAAGGTTCACAGCAGACTCTCCGGGATGTCGAGGTAGCGGCCGCGGAGCCATTCGCCCAGCCCCTTGGCCTGGGGATCGAATCGGGCCTGGTAGGCGACGCCCTGGCCGAGGATGCCGTCAATGACGAAGTTGACCGCTCGCAGATTCGGCAGCAGGTGACGCGTCACGCCGAAGTCGGCCGCTTCGGGCAGCAGTTCTCCGAGCAGCTCGACGGTCAACGTGTTGGCCAGCCATCGCCATTGCTCGTCGGTGCGTACCCACACCCCGATGTTGGCGGAGCCGCCCTTGTCGCCGCTGCGCGCGCCGGCGATGCGGCCCAGCGGCACGCGCCGGGTCGGCCCGTCCGGTAGGGGTTCGGGAAGCGGTGGCTCAGCGGCGGGGGAGAGCTCCAAAGTGTCCGTGGCGCAAGGGATGTGGACGCGGGTGCCGTCGGCGTGTACCGCAACATGCGGTACCTGATCGGCGGCGACGTAGCCCGGGGTGAACACGCCGTAGACCTGGCCGTCAGCCGGGGGTGCGGTGACGTGGAATCCCGGATAGCTGGCCAACGCCAATTCGACGGCAGCCGAAGAGAATTGGCGTCCCACGTTGGCGGGGTCGGGGTCGCGTACGACGCAGTGCAGCAGCGCACTGGCGGCTTCCTCGGTGTCGGCGTCCGGGTGGTCGGTGCGTGCCAAAGTCCACTGCAGTTCGGCGGGCTTGACGGTGAGCGCGGCGTCGAGTTGTTGGCGCACCAGGTCGGCCTTGGCCTCGATATCCAGGCCGGTCAGCACGAACGTCATCGAGTTGCGGAACCCGCCGATGCTGTTCATCGACACTTTGTAGGTGGGCGGCGGGGCCTCGCCACGCGCACCGCTGATGCGCACCCGATCCGGCCCGTCGGACGACAGCTCGACGCTGTCCATCCGGGCGGTCACGTCGGGGTTGGCGTAGCGCGCCCCGGTGATCTCGTAGAGCAGCTGCGCGGTGACGGTGTCGACGCTGACCAGGCCGCCGGTGCCCGGGTGCTTGGTGATCACCGAGGATCCGTCGGCGTGGACCTCGGCGAGCGGGAAGCCGGCGTGGGTCAACTCGGGAATCTCGGTGAAGAACGAGTAGTTACCGCCGGTGGCCTGGACCCCGCACTCGATGACATGGCCCGCGACCACCGCGCCGGCGAGCGCGTCGTAGTCGGTGCGACCCCACCCGAAGTGCGCAGCGGCCGCCCCGACGATCACCGAGGCGTCGGTGACGCGGCCGGTGACGACGACGTCGGCGCCGTCGACCAGGCAGTCGACGATGCCCCAGGCGCCCAGGTAGGCGTTCGCCGTCAACGGACTGCCCAGCCCGAGGTCGGCGGCACGTGACAACAGGTCGTCACCCTCCACGTGGCCGACCCGCGCGTCGATGCCCAGCCGCTGCGCCAGCGCGCGTATCGCGTCGGCCAGCCCGGATGGATTGAGGCCGCCGGCGTTGGCGACGATGCGGACCCCCCGGTCGCGGGCGTCGCCCAGGCAGTCCTCGAGCTGGGTCAGAAAGGTCTTGGCGTAGCCGCGCTCGGCATGCTTCATCCGGTCGCGGCCCAGGATCAGCATGGTGAGTTCGGCGAGGTAGTCGCCGGTCAGGTAGTCGACTTCGCCGCCGGTGAGCATCTCGCGCATGGCCGACAGCCGGTCGCCGTAGAAGCCCGAGCAGTTCGCAATCCGGACGGCGCCGGAGCTGCCCAGGGCGCCAGCGGCGCCGGAAGCAGAGGCCATGCCTGTCCTCCATTCGGGGATTCACCGGGTCGGACCTACCAACCAACCGGTAGGTTAGCGGGTACCGTCGGTGTCACGTCAAGGATCCCACTTTGGAGGCGCCCGCCCTGGCGCGCCCAGCGGGCGGCCACTCGGCGGGCGGGCGTGCATTTTGGCCACAAGCGGACCAGCGACTATCCTGATGTGCGATCGTCGCCCGTTCGGCTCACCAGCCACGCCGCGCGACATGCCGAACTGCAAGTCCCACGTCGAATTACCGAAGCAACACGAGGAGTTAGGCCCGACCATGGCCGTACCCAAGCGCAGAATGTCGCGCGCGAACACCCGTAGCCGGCGCGCGCAGTGGAAGGCCGAGAAGACCGAACTCGTCGGTGTCACGGTCGCAGGTCAGCGCCACAAGGTGCCCCGGCGGCTGCTCAAGGCGGCCCGCCTCGGTCTGATCGACCTCGACCGCCGCTAGTGCGAATGGCGGCGGCCCACGGCGCCCGGCTTCGCCGCGCTTGTGACCGCCGCTAGCCCCCGCCCGGCGCGCCTCTCAGGTCCGTCTCAGGCGGTGGGACGAAACTAGGGGTCGTGCGAATACTGGTCGTCGACGACGATCGCGCTGTGCGCGAATCGCTGCGTCGGTCCTTATCCTTCAACGGCTACTCCGTCGAGCTGGCCCATGACGGGGTCGAGGCCCTCGAATTGATCGCCAGCGATCGTCCCGACGCGCTCGTCCTCGATGTGATGATGCCGCGCCTGGACGGCCTCGAGGTGTGCCGTCAGCTCCGCAGCACCGGTGACGATCTCCCCATCCTCGTGCTCACCGCCCGCGATTCGGTGTCCGAGCGGGTCGCCGGGCTCGACGCCGGCGCCGATGACTATCTGCCGAAACCATTCGCCCTGGAAGAACTGCTAGCCCGGATGCGTGCACTGCTGCGCCGGACCAAGCCGGAGGACGACGCCGAATCCGTGGCGATGACGTTCTCCGACCTGACGCTGGACCCGGTGACCCGCGAGGTCACCCGCGGCCTGCGCCGAATCAGCCTGACCCGCACCGAGTTCGCGCTGCTGGAGATGCTGATCGCCAATCCGCGCCGGGTGCTGACCCGCAGCCGCATCCTCGAAGAGGTGTGGGGATTCGACTTTCCCACTTCGGGCAACGCGCTGGAGGTCTACGTCGGTTACCTGCGGCGCAAGACCGAAGCCGACGGTGAGCCGCGGCTGATCCACACCGTGCGCGGGGTTGGATACGTCCTGCGGGAGACGCCACCGTGACGATGCGGGTCCGCCGATGATCCGGTTCCCCCGGCCCCAGCGTCCGCCGCTGCGCCCGCCGTTGCGCGCGACACCGTCGTTGTCGCTGCGGTGGCGGGTGATGCTGCTGGCGATGTCGATGGTGGCCATGGTGGTGGTGCTGATGGCCTTCGCCGTCTACGCCGTGATCTCCGCCGCGCTGTACAGCGACATCGACAACCAACTGCAGAGCCGCGCACAGCTGTTGATCGCCAGCGGCTCGCTGGCCGCCGACCCGGGCAAAGCCATCGAGGGCACCGCCTACTCCGACGTCAACGCGATGCTGGTGAACCCGGGCCACGCGATCTACACCGCCCAGCAGCCGGGCCAGACCCTGCCGGTCGGCGCGCCGGAGAAGGCGGTCATCCACGGCGATCTGTTCATGTCGCGGCGCACCGCCGGTGACCAACGGATCCTGGCCGTGCACCTGCAGAACGGCACGTCGCTGCTGATCTCCAAGAGCCTCAAGCCCACCGAAGCGGTGATGAACAGGCTGCGCTGGGTGCTGCTGATCGTCGGCGGGGTCGGGGTGGCAGTCGCGGCCGTGGCGGGCGGCATGGTCACCCGGGCCGGGCTGCGCCCGGTGGCACGCCTGACCGAGGCGGCCGAGCGGGTGGCACGTACCGATGACCTCAGGCCCATCCCCGTGTTCGGCAGCGACGAATTGGCCAGGCTCACCGAGTCGTTCAACCTGATGCTGCGCGCACTCGCCGAGTCCCGGGAGCGGCAGGCTCGGCTGGTCACCGACGCCGGCCACGAATTGCGCACCCCGCTGACCTCGCTGCGCACCAACGTCGAGTTGCTGATGGCGTCGATGGAGCCGGGAGCGCCGCGCCTGCCCGAGCAGGAGATGGTGGATCTGCGCGCCGATGTCGTCGCGCAGATCGAGGAATTGTCAACGCTGGTAGGCGATTTGGTGGATCTGACCCGCGACGACGCCGGCCAGGTGGTGCACGAGCCCGTCGACATGGCCGAGGTGGTCGATCGCAGCCTGGAGCGAGTCAGGCGGCGGCGCAACGACATTCACTTCGACGTCGACGTCACACCCTGGCAGATGTACGGCGACGCCGCCGGGCTGTCGCGTGCCGTGCTGAACCTGCTGGACAACGCCGCCAAGTGGAGCCCGCCCGGGGGCCATGTCGGTGTCACCATGCGCCAGCTCGATCCGTCGCACGCGGAGCTGGTGATCGCCGATCACGGCCCCGGCATTCCGCCGCAGGAGCGCCGGCTGGTGTTCGAACGGTTCTACCGGTCGACGACGGCGCGGGCGATGCCCGGCTCCGGGCTCGGGCTGGCGATCGTCAAGAAGGTCGTGCTCAACCACGGCGGACTGCTGCGCGTCGAGGACACCGTTCCGGGCGGCCAACCCCCGGGTACCTCCTTCTATGTGCTGCTGCCCGGCCGGCCCATGCCCGCCTCGACGTACTCCACCACCGCCGGCGAGCCGCAGACCGACCAGGTAGACGCCGCGGCCGACCACGCCACGGCGCCGGGTGGCGACGAGGCGAACTCTCGGGAATCGGCGAACGTAATCTCAGTGGACTCTCAGTCCGCGCGGGCAAGGTAGGTCTGCGGCTACTGTTGAACCCAGCCGTCGACTTGCCGAAACACTGAGATAGAGGAAGAGCGACTTAGCGACATGACGAATGACCCGAGGTATTCGCCACCGCCGCAGCAGCCGGGATACCCGCCCGCGCCGAATCAGCCTGCGCCCGTCCCGAGCCATGCGGCGTCCTCCGGCTATGCCCCGGGACAACAGCAGCCGTACAACCAGCAGTACGACTGGCGCTATCGGTCGCAGCCCTCATCGTCGCCGACGACGCAGTTCCGTCCGCCTTACGAGCCCTTCAGCAACACCGGTCCGGGCCGGATTCCCGGCGGAACCGGGGTGGGCCCGATTCCGGGCGGCACCGGCAGCGGCCCGATTCCCGGCATGCTGCCCGGGATGCCCGGCCCGCCGGAACCCCAAAAGCGTTCTCGCACAGGACTATTGGTGGTCGGTGCGTTGGCCATCGCGGTGGTGTCGGCCGGTATCGGCGGTGCCGCCGCGACGGCCGTCGAGCTCGGCACCCACACCACGGGGAACGGCGGCGGCCGCGTCATCGGGGCGGCGCCCAGCGTCCCGGCCGCCAACATGCCACCGGGCAGCGTCGAGGGAGTCGCCTCCAAGGTGGTGCCCAGCGTCGTGATGCTCGAGACCGACATCGGGCGACAGTCCGAGGAGGGCTCGGGCATCATCCTGTCCACCGACGGGCTCATCCTGACCAACAACCACGTGATCGCCGCCGCGGCGGGACCGCCCAAGGGTCCCGCAGCCCCGCCGGGAGCTCCGCCTGGGGCCCCCGTGCCGCCGAGCCTGCCGGGCGGACCGGGCGGCCCGGGCGGCGGCGGTGCCGGCGCGCCGACGGCGAAGACCACGGTGACCTTCTCTGACGGTCGCACCGCACCGTTCACGGTGGTCGGCGCCGACCCCACCAGCGACATCGCCGTCATTCGCGTGCAGGGCATGTCCGGGCTCACGCCCATCTCGCTGGGCTCCTCGTCGGACCTGCGCGTCGGCCAGCCCGTCGTCGCGATCGGCTCGCCGCTGGGCCTGTCGGGCACCGTGACCACCGGCATCGTCAGCGCGCTGAACCGGCCGGTGTCCACCACCGGTGAGTCGGGCAACCAGAACACCGTGCTGGACGCGATCCAGACCGACGCCGCGATCAACCCCGGTAACTCCGGGGGCGCGCTGGTCAACATGAACGGCCAACTGGTGGGCGTCAACTCGGCCATCGCCACCCTGGGCGCCGACTCGCCGGACGCCCAGAGCGGGTCGATCGGTCTGGGCTTCGCGATCCCGGTCGACCAGGCCAAGCGCATCGCCGACGAACTGATCGCCACCGGCAAGGCGTCACACGCCTCGCTTGGCGTGCAGGTGACCAACGACAAGGGCACCCCCGGCGCCAAGGTGGTCGACGTCGTCGCGGGTGGTGCGGCTGCATCGGCCGGCGTCCCCAAGAATGTCGTCGTCACCAAGGTCGACGACCGGCCGATCAACAGCGCCGACGCGCTGGTCGCGGCCGTACGGTCCAAAGCACCCGGCGACAAGATAACGCTGACATTCCAGGATGCCGCCGGTGGCGGCAGCCGCACCGTGCCGGTCACCCTCGGGAAGGCGGATCAGTAGTGAGAGTGGACGAACCCTCGGCGACGGGATTGTCTGAGCTCGGATATACGGTTGCACCCATGGAAACGGGTGCGGAATTGGTAGTTGGCCGGGCTCTGGTTGTGGTGGTCGACGATCGCACCGCGCACGGGGACGAGGACCATAGCGGTCCGCTGGTGACCGAGCTGCTGACGGAGGCGGGCTTCGTCGTCGACGGTGTGGTCGCGGTCGCCGCGGACGAGATCGAGATCCGCAACGCGCTGAATACCGCGGTGATCGGCGGGGTGGACCTGGTGGTCTCGGTTGGCGGCACGGGCGTCACCCCGCGCGACGTCACCCCGGAGGCCACCCGCGAGATCCTGGATCGCGAAATCCTCGGCATCGCCGAGGCCATCCGCGGCTCGGGGCTGTCGGCGGGGATCATCGACGCCGGCTTGTCCCGCGGTCTGGCCGGGGTGTCCGGCAGCACGCTGGTGGTCAACCTGGCCGGGTCCCGCTATGCGGTGCGCGACGGGATGGCGACGCTGAATCCCTTGGCGGCCCAGATCATCGGGCAGTTGTCGAGCCTGGAGATTTAAACCCGGCTCGCGGGCCAAGCCCCGAATTGGCGGGCTATTTCGATTCGGCTTCCGCGCGGGGTCCGTACTCCGGTGGGGGCGTGGTGGCCACACTGCCGTGCTTTCCCGACGAATCGCCGTTGGTCTGCGCGAGTAGGTCCCGGATCTCCTTGAGCAGCACGACCTGCGCGTCGTCGGCCGGCTCGACCTCGCCCCGCTTGCGCAGCGTCGTGTAGGGCAACACGACCAGGAAGTACACCACCGCGGCGATGATCACGAAGTTGATGGCGGCTGACAGCACGTTGTTCAGGTCAATGGTCTGACCGCCGCCGATGCTGATGCGCAGGATGCCGATATCGGACTTCTGGTTGACGCCGATGCGGTTGATCAACGGCTTGATGATGCTGTCGGTGAATGTGGTGACCAGGGCGGTGAAAGCAGTACCGATGACGACCGCGGTGGACAGGTCGATGATGTTGCCCCGCGAGAGAAACTCCTTGAACCCTTTGAGCATTGGGATGGCCTTTCTGGGACTGGACAGAGTTTGCCGTCGGCCAGCAGACGAACAACGGCCAGGCACTCAGTGCAGGGTGAGCGTCACGGTCTGGCCCAGCGCCGACCCTGCCACCGTGTTCGCCACACGAGCCGGCAGCGCAACCAACACTACGCGGTCGCTATCGGCGGCCTGAGCCTTTTCTTTGGCCGATACCAGCACCACCACGGCGTCGGTGGCCACCACCTTCGGGGCCGCGTGCGAATTGTCCGGCGCACCGCTGGCCGGCGCCGCCAGCACGTCGACCACGTCGCCTACCCGCACCAGGTCGATCAGGGCGCCGTCCGCCAGATGCAGCGGCACGATGCGGGCATCCGGGCCCGCCTTCGACCCGATGGCGGCCTCCGCCAACCGGCTGCCCAGCAGCCGGACGTCGGTGAGCACCTCACCGCGGCGCGCCGGGCCGGCCAGCGTCGACCCCACCACCGTATCCAGGTCGGCTCGTGCCCCATCGGGAACCGTTGCGGCCAAACGCTTTTCGAGCCGGACATCGGCGGAAGTCAGCGCGGCGCCGGGCCGTAGGTCGTGGTCGGCGACCACCACCTGCGCATAGTCATCGGCGGGGTTGGACCGCAGCGTGGCGATTCCGGCCAGCACGACGAGCCCGCCCGCGGCGACGCGGCGCGCCAGCACGGTACGAGTCCAGTCCGGGCGCAGCCATAGCGACAGCCGACTCAAAGGGCTTGGGTTCAGCGATGATTCGCCCACGCCGCAACGGTAGGCGCAACCCGGTGGACAGGCCGCCCGCCGGCATCGCCGGTGTGGATAACCGTCAGTTGGTCGCGGCGGCGGCGGAAGTCGCGGAGCTGCTCGACTTGTCGCTCGAGCTGGACTTCTCACTGGAGCTGGAGCCGGACTTTTCGCTGGAGCTCGAGGAGCTCGACCCGGAATCACTCGACGAGGAGCCGTTGGTCGAACTCGGCGACTTCTTGCCGGACTCGCGGCTGTCGGTGCGGTAGAAGCCGCTGCCCTTGAACACCACGCCGACAGAGTTGAAGCGCTTGCGCAGCCGCCCGGAGCAGCGTTTGCAGGTGGTCAGCGCGTCGTCGGTGAAGGCCTGCACGATGTCGAAGCGATCGTCGCACTCGGTGCACTGATAGCTGTAAGTCGGCACGAAAACCTCCGGGTGATTGCAAACCTGGTTAGCACTCTAGCGTCTCAAGTGCTAGAACCGCCACGTGACATGTCTCATTCCCGACATGTCAGCGCCCGACGAGCTCGACCAATCCCTGCCGGGGCGTGAGCGCATGGGTCATGGGGACGTCGTGCGGATCGGCCGGTAGCTCGTCGAGCAGTTCGGCGTCGCGGACGACCGCGATCAGCCGCGCCTGCGGGTCGCGCCCGCCCAGCGAGCGGTCGTAGAAACCCCGGCCCCGCCCCAGCCGCACCCCGCGGCGGTCCACCGCCAGCGCCGGGACCAGCACCACCGCGGCTTCGGCCAGGGCCGACGGCGGCAGCCACGGTTGCGGCGGTTCCAGCAATCCCCAGCGCCCGGTGGTCAGCGTGCCGGGCCGGTATTCGCCCCAGGACAACGGCGTGGGCGTGTTGTCCGCGGTGGTGCGCGCGACCGGCAGCAGCACCCGTGCGGTGCGCCGCAGCAACGCGTCCAGCATCGCGGCCGAGCCCGGCTCGGTGCCCACCGGAACGTAGGCGCACACGGTGCTGCCGCTGGTCACAACGCTTTCGGAGGCTTCCAGCCGCTCGCACAGGTGCTGGGCCTCGGCGGCGCGAACGTCGTCGGCAACCCGGCGGCGGGCGGCAAGCAGCTGGTCACGCAGTGCGGCTTTGCTGGCGGTCGCCATGGCTCAACGATGACAGCCAGGTGTTTCCCCGCGCCACATCGACTCGGCATAGTGGATGCGGGTTATCGTGTGAACAATGTCAAGCCCAAACGTGGTGGTGCCACGCACTGCGGTCGTGCCCGCCGCCGGTCTCGGGACGCGCTTCTTGCCGGCGACCAAAACGGTCCCCAAGGAGCTGTTGCCGGTCGTCGATACGCCGGGCATCGAGCTGGTTGCCGCCGAGGCGGCC
>NZ_LZMG01000102.1:0-4418 GCF_001673615.1 Mycobacterium sp. 1245499.0 | reverse complement strand
GGCCGAGAATGGAGCGCACGACGATGTTTTCGGAGAAGCCCTCGGCGCCCGGGCGCAACGCGCAGATGCCGCGCACCACGACCTCGACCCGCACTCCGGCCTGCGATGCCCGGTAGAGCGCATCGATCACCTGCTCGTCCACCAACGCGTTCATCTTCAGACGAATTCGCCCGTCACCTCGTTCGCGGTGCGCGGCGATCTCGCGTTCGACGCGTTCGATGATGCCGGTGCGAATTCCGTGCGGCGCCACCAGCAGGTTGCGGTAGGCGACCTTACGCGAATAGCCGGTAAGCGAATTGAACAAATCGGTGAGGTCCGCACCGATATCCGGGCTCGCCGTCAGCAGGCCGACATCCTCATAGAGGCGGGCGGTCTTGCTGTTGTAGTTGCCGGTTCCGATATGGCAGTACCGCCGGATCGCCGATCCTTCGCGGCGCACCACCAGGCACGTCTTGCAGTGCGTCTTGAGCCCGACGAGGCCGTAGACCACGTGCACGCCCGCCTGCTCGAGTGCGCGCGCCCAACGGATGTTGGCCTGTTCGTCGAAGCGCGCCTTGATTTCGACGAGCGCCACGGCCTGCTTTCCGGCCTCGGCCGCTTCGATCAGCGCCCGCACGATCGGTGAGTCACCGGAGGTGCGGTACAGCGTTTGTTTGATCGCCAGCACATTGGGGTCCGCGGCGGCCTGCTGAATGAAGCGCTGCACGCTGGTGGAGAAGGAGTCGTAGGGGTGGTGCACCAGGACGTCGCCCTCGCGCAGCGTCGCGAAGATGCTCTTGGGGGATTCGCGATCGGCGAAGGCGGGGTGGGTGTCCGGGACGAACGCGGGGTCCTTGAGCGCCGGCCGGTCCAGTCCGTAGATCTGCCACAGCGACGAAAGATCCAGCAGCCCGGGCACTTCGATGACGTCACCGGGGTGCACGTCGAGTTCGCGCAACAACAGCTCCAGCATGCCCTCGGTCATGTCGTCGGCGATCTCGAGTCGCACCGGCGGCCCGAACCGCCGGCGCGCCAATTCCCGTTCCAGCGCCTGCAGCAGATCCTCGTCGCGGTCCTCCTCGACTTCCATGTCGGCGTTGCGGGTGATGCGGAAGGCGTGATGCTCCACGATTTCCATCCCCGGGAACAGAAGAGGAAGGAAGGCCGCGATCAGTTCTTCGGTCGGCAGGTACCGGACGATGGCCCGTCCGGAGCCGTCGGCATTGTCGATGGCGGCCAATTCGACGAAGCGATCGACGTTGTTGGGCACCTTGACTCGGGCGAAGTGCTGGCCGCCGTCCTCGGGCTGACGCACCATCACCGCCAGGTTCAGGCTCAGCCCGCTGACGAACGGGAACGGGTGTGCCGGGTCGACGGCCAGCGGCGTCAGGACGGGGAAGACCTGTTCGGTGAAATAGGTCGACAATTCGTCGCGCTCGGCCTGATCGAGGTCGGCCCACGTGACGATGTGGATGCCTTCCTCGGCGAGCGCCGGCCGCACCGAATCCAGGAACACTCGCGCGTGCCGGGTCGCGATCCGCTGAGTCTGTTCTCCGATGAGGGCGAGTTGCTTGCGCGGCGTCAAACCGTCGGCCGAGCGGACCGACAAGCCCATCTCGTCACGGCGTTTGAGGCCGGCGACGCGCACCATATAGAACTCGTCGAGGTTGGAGGCGAAGATCGCCAGGAACTTGGCGCGTTCCAGCAACGGCAACGAGTTGTCTGCGGCCAGCGCCAGCACGCGGGCGTTGAAATCCAGCCAGCTCAGTTCCCGGTTGAGGTAACGGTCGTCCGGCAGATCGGTCAGCGCGGCCTGGGTCGCAGCCGGTGGTGCTGCCACGGCCGAGTCGCCCGAATGCCACAAGTTCTCGTCGGGTCGCGCCTCAGCTTCGATTTCAGTCACCCTGCGATCATTGCTCATCACGCGTGGGTGCTGCTAGCGCTCCCGGGACATCCATTCGCCGTTGGGACGACGTTCACCCGTCGGACAGATATACGCGCAGCGATCGGAATCAGTGCGTCGCGATGGCGCGGGCGGTCGCTGCCCCCACCCCGAGGCGACGGGCGGCGGCGAGGTCGCTGGGGGTGTCGACGTCACACCGCAGGCCCGGCCAGGCGCCGGTCAGCTCGATCGCACCCGAACTGCGGTGCCGCGCCGAGGAATCGGCGCCGAATCGCGGGTCGAGCGGGCTTCCGAACGCGAACAGCGCCGCCGTGCCGGTGGCCAGCCGGTCGGCGACGAAGCTGCGCCGGTGCTGGCGCGCGGCGGCGATCGCCTCGTTCAGCTCCTGAGTCTGCAACGCGGGTAAATCACCTTGCAGCGCAACGACATTGGCGAAGGAGCCGCCCACCGCGCGTTCGGCGGTGGCGATCGCGTTGTTCAGCGGATCGGGGTGACCCTCGGGTGTGGGATCAACCAGCACGTCGGCGCCCAGCTCGGCGGCGGCGGCGGCCGCCGCGTCGTCGGGCGTGATCACGGTGATCGAGCCCAGCGCTCGGACGCGCCCGGCGGCGGTCAGGGTGTCCGCCAGCATGGCGAGCACCACGCTTTCCCGGGTGCGCGCCGAGAAGACCGGGGCCAACCGGGTCTTGGCCGCGGCCAACCTCTTGACGGCGATGATCAGGGCGACGTCGCCCGCACCGTTGGCCGAACCGTCGGCTCGTATGCCGCTCATGAGATGCCATCCTGCCAGCGACGCCCCGCCGCCGGGACATGCTGGCAGGCGTGACGCCCGGTCCGTCGCTGATCTAGGGTGTAGCGGCTGCAAGTGCCGCGTGAGCTACACCGACCACGGACAGGGGGGTACATGACCAGCACATCGTCGGGTGCCGTGGCGGTCATGGGTGCCGGGGCGTGGGGCACGGCGCTGGCCAAGGTGCTGGTCGAGGCGGGGGGGCCGGAAGCGGCGGTCACGCTGTGGGCCCGCAGACCCGAGATCGCCGAACAGATCAACATCACCCGCTACAACCCTGACTACCTGCCCGGCACGTTGCTGCCGCCGGGCATCCGCGCCACCGCCGACCCCGCCAAGGCCCTGCGCGACGCGTCCACGGTGCTGCTCGGCGTGCCGGCGCAGACCATGCGCAGCAACCTCGAGCGCTGGGCGCCGCTGATTCGTCAGGGCGCGACGCTGGTGAGCCTGGCCAAGGGCATCGAACTGGGCACGCTGATGCGGATGAGTCAGGTGATCGTCTCGGTCACCGGCGTCGACCCGGCTCAGGTCGCGGTGATCTCGGGGCCGAACCTGGCCAGCGAGATCGCCGCATCCCAGCCCGCCGCCACCGTGGTCGCGTGCAGCGACTCGGGTCGGGCCGTCGCCCTGCAGCGCATGCTGAACAGCGGATACTTCCGCCCCTACACCAACAGCGATGTGGTCGGCACCGAGGTCGGCGGGGCCTGCAAGAATGTCATCGCGCTCGCGTGCGGGATGGCGGTCGGTGTCGGGCTCGGCGAGAACACCACGGCGGCGATCATCACCCGCGGCCTGGCCGAGATCATGCGGCTGGGGATCGCGCTGGGTGCCAAGGGCGCCACACTGGCCGGGCTGGCCGGGGTGGGTGATCTGGTGGCCACCTGCAGCTCACCGCATTCCCGCAACCGTTCGCTGGGCGAGCGGCTCGGCCGGGGAGCGAACATCCAGGCGGTGCTGGGCGGCACCCCCGACGGCGGCGACGGGCACGTCGTCGAGGGCGTGACGTCCTGCGAGTCCGTCCTGGCACTGGCCGCCAGTTACGACGTCGAGATGCCCCTCACCGACGCCGTGCACCGGGTCTGCCACAAGGGCCTGTCGGTCGACGAGGCGATCGCGCTGCTCCTGGGCCGCAGCACCAAGCCCGAGTGAAAAGGCCAGGCGAAGGGCCGCCACCCGACCGGGACGGGTGCCACCCGGTAGCCTCTTGAGATTGTGAATGCCAGCGAGCGGGTGCGCGTCGCCGTCGTCTTCGGCGGGCGCAGCAACGAGCACGCCATCTCGTGCGTCTCGGCGGGCAGCATTCTGCGCAACCTGGATCCGGATCGGTTCGACGTGGTCGCGATCGGCATCACCCCGGAGGGGTCGTGGGTGCTCACCGACGGTGATCCGGCCGCGCTGGCCAGCACACCGGCCCCCACGTAGGGCACACCGGCGAGCTCCAGCAGGCCCTGGATCGTGCCGTCCTCGCCGTAGGGGCCGTGCAGCACCGGAAAGACCACGTCGACCGACGCCAAGACCTCGGTGGCGCCGGGCGCCAGGGACACCAACTGGCCGCTGCGCCGGGGATCGGCGGGTAGCGCCAGTTCGGTGCCCGATGCGGCGGTCACCTCGGGCAGTTTCCGGTCGGTGATCGCCAGCGCGGCCGGATCACCGTCGGTGAGCACCCACGACCCCTCCGGGGTGATGCCGATCGCGACCACGTCGAACCGATCCGGATCCAGGTTGCGCAGAATGCTGCCCGCCGAG
>NZ_LZMG01000101.1:0-8020 GCF_001673615.1 Mycobacterium sp. 1245499.0 | reverse complement strand
CCCTCAAACACCACCGGCGCCAACTGCGCCCGCGCCGCATACAACGCCGCGGTATACCCAGCAGGACCCGAACCAATAACGATCACGTCGTGGACGTCGGAGGTGCTCATAAGCGGCCACCCTACTGCGAATCCGGTAAACGCCCGCCCAATCGCGCTGGCCGCCAAGGCAAAGACGTGAAGCAGCGCACACAACGCGCGGTTGTGCCTTCACAACACATGACCTCTACTGACGCCGTCGTAACTGGTGCACCATGGAAATCGCGACCCGTGGGTCCAACGACGAACTTGCGGGTGCCTAAAGACCCAACATCATCGCGATGCCGCGGCCCGACAGCCCATCCTGTGGCCGCATAACCGCAGACAATGCGTCGCCGCGAGGAATGAGAACGCCATATGACCACCGCACGTCCCGTCAAGACACGCAACGACGGTCAGTGGGCCCTCGGCGATCGCGAACCGCTCAACCACGCCGAGCAGTTCAAAAGCGACGACGCGCCGCTGAACGTGCGCGATCGCATCATCAACATCTACGCCAAAGAGGGCTTCGACAGCATCGCCAAGGACGACCTGCGCGGGCGGTTCCGCTGGATGGGCCTCTACACCCAGCGCGCGCAGGGCTACGACGGCAGCTGGACCGGTGACGAGAACACCGACAAGATCGAAGCCAAGTACTTTATGATGCGGGTCCGCTCCGACGGCAAGGCGATGACCGCGCACACGATGCGCACCCTGGGCCAGATCTCCACCGAATTCGCCCGCGACACCGCGGACATCAGCGACCGGGAAAACCTGCAGCTGCACTGGGTCCGCATCGAGGACGTCCCCGAGATCTGGCGCCGGCTCGAATCCGTGGGGCTGCAGACCACCGAGGCCTGCGGCGACTGCCCGCGTGGCATCCACGGGTCGCCGCTGGCCGGCGACTCGCTCGACGAGATCCTCGACCCCTCGCCCGCGATCGACGAGATCGTCCGGCGCTCGCTGAACAACCCCGAGTACGCCAACCTGCCGCGCAAGTACAAGACCGCGGTGTCCGGTTTGCAGGACGTCTCCCACGAGACCCACGACATCGCGTTCGTCGGCGTCAACCACCCCGAACACGGCCCCGGCCTGGACCTGTGGGTCGGCGGCGGCCTGTCGACCAATCCGATGCTGGCCCAGCGCCTCGGCGCGTGGGTGCCGCTGGACGAGGTCGCCGACGTCTGGGAGGGCGTCACCCAGCTGTTCCGCGACTACGGCTACCGGCGGCTGCGGGCCAAGGCCCGGCTGAAGTTCCTGGTCAAGGACTGGGGCGTGGAGAAGTTCCGCGAAGTGCTGGAAACCGAATACCTCAACCGCCGGTTGATCGACGGGCCGGCGCCCGCGCCGGTCAAGCACACCATCGACCACGTCGGGGTGCAGCGAATCAAGAACGGGCTCAACGCCGTTGGCGTCGCGCCGATCGTCGGGCGGGTGACGGGTAGCACCCTGTCGGCGGTGGCCGACCTGATGGAGAAGGCCGGCTCCGACCGGGCCCGGTGGACCCCTTTCCAGAAGCTGGTCATCCTCGACGTTCCCGACGACAAGGTCGACGAACTGGTCGCCGGCCTGGATGCGCTGGGCCTGCCGTCACGGCCGTCGTCGTGGCGCAAGAACACCATGGCCTGCACCGGAATCGAGTACTGCAAGCTGTCGTTCGCCGAAACCCGGGTGCGCGCACAGACTTTGGTGCCCGAGCTGGAACAGCGCCTGGCCGACGTCGATTCCCGGCTCAACCTGCCGATCAGCGTGCACCTCAACGGATGCCCCAACTCGTGCGCCCGAATTCAGGTGGCCGACATCGGGTTCAAGGGCCAGTGGATCGACGACGGCGACGGGAATTCGGTCGAGGGCTTCCAGGTGCACCTCGGCGGCGGCCTGGGCGAGCAGAGCGGCTTCGGCCGAAAACTGCGCCAGCACAAGGTCACCAGCGCCGAACTGGGCGACTACATCGACCGGGTCACCCGCAAGTACCTGGACGGCCGCCAGGACGGCGAGACGTTCGCCTCCTGGGCGCTGCGCGCCGACGAGGACGAGCTGCGCTGAGGCTTCGATGAACACGCTCGTACTCACCGCGCACGGCAGCCGCGACCCCCGGTCGGGCGCCAACGCCGAAGCCGTGGCCGACCGTCTCTCGCGGATGCGGCCGGACCTCGACGTGCGGCTGGCGTTCCTGGAACTCAACGCCCCGAACTTCGTCGACGTGCTGGCCGGATTGCCGGCCAGCCGCCGCGCCGTGGTCGCCCCCTTCCTGCTGGCCAGCGCCTATCACGCGCGGTTGGACATCCCGCAGCAGATCGCCGACGCCGGAGCGCACGGCATCAGGCAGGCCGACGTGCTCGGCGAGGACGATCGGCTGGTTTCGGTGCTGCGCGAACGCCTGGCCGAGGTCGGGGTGTCGCCACACGACGACGATCTCGGGGTGATGGTGGTCGCGATCGGCTCGTCGAACCTCGCCGCCAACGCGCGCACCGCGAAGGTGGCGGGCCGGCTGGCCGCCGGGACCCGATGGGCCGCGGCCACAACCGCATTCGCCACCCGGCCCGAGGCGTCGGTGGCCCACGCCGCCGACCAGTTGCGCCGCCGCGGCGCGCGCCGGCTGGTAGTCGCGCCGTGGTTCTTGGCGCCCGGCTTCATCACCGATGGCGTGTCAAAGTTCGCCCGCGACAACGGCATTGCGATGGCGGCGCCGCTGGGGTCGCACCGGCTGGTGGCCGAGACGGTGCTGGACCGCTACGACGAGGCGCTGGCCGACGACGCCGCGGCCTAAGCTTTCGCGGCCGCGGTGCGGCTGGTGATGTGGCTGAGCAGGTCGCGGATCGCTCCCGGTGGCGGCGTGCGCCCGCCGATCCAGATGGCCCGAAACTTGCGCCTTAGATCCAACTCCGGGATGTTGATCGCGTATAGCCGCCCGTCCGCCAGGTCGTCGGCGACCGCCAGCCGGCTCATGGTGGCCGGGCCCGCGCCGGCGAGCACGGCGGCGCGCATGGCCGCCGCGGAGGTCAGCTCCAGCACGGGTGTGGCCTGCTGCATGTCCTCGCCGAGCACCTTGCGCAACGCGGCCGTCAGCGAATCGCGGATACCCGAATGGGGTTCCCGGGCCACCAACGGCGTCTGCGCGAGTTCGCGCGCGGTCACCACCCGCGTCCGTCGCGCCCACTTGTGATTGGGCGGAACCACGATCACCAGCTCGTCCTCCCCCACTACGCAGCTGCCCAAACCCTTTGGCGTGCCCGGGTTTTCGACGAATCCGAGATCCGCGCTGCCGTCGCGGACCGAGGCGATGGCGTGCTCGCTGTTGGTGGCGGTCAGGATCACCTGAGGCGCGGTGTCGCCGTGCCGCGCCGCCTCGGCCTGCAGGGACAGCAGCCAGTGCGGCATGAGTTGTTCGGAGATGGTCTGGCTGGCCGCCACGCGGATGCGTTCGCGGCCCTCCTTACGCAGCGAGCCGAGACCCGCGTCGACCTCGTTGGCGACTTCGAGCAGACGGGTCGCCCAGTCCGCGACGATCAGCCCGGCGGGCGTCAGTTGCGAGCCGCGCGTCGTGCGCACGGCCAGCGTCACGCCGATCTGGGCCTCCATGGTAGCGAGCCGGCGGGAAATGGCCTGCTGGGTCAGCCCGAGTTGGCGTGCGGCCCGCCCGAGGCTGCCGGTCTCGGCGATCGCCAGAAACGCCTCGAACGACGCGAGTTCGGGCAGCCGGGGGCTGAGGGGCATGGGCGGCGGCTCACAATCAAATCGTGTGACACAACTATAGCTTGTGACACCACAACGCCGCACCTCTACTCACGCCCGGCACGAGCCGCTAAATTAGCCAGCCTGACCGTGTTTTGACGGCCGCACCCGGCTGACCCCGCTAGCCAGAAGGAAGGACAACCCCCGTGGCCTACGTGATCGCCGAACCCTGTGTGGACATCAAAGACAAGGCGTGCATCGAGGAATGCCCCGTCGACTGCATCTACGAGGGCGCGCGGATGCTCTACATCCACCCCGACGAGTGCGTCGACTGCGGTGCCTGTGAGCCGGTGTGCCCGGTCGAGTCCATCTTCTACGAGGACGACCTGCCCGACGAGCACAGCCAATACCTGCAGATCAACGCCGATTTCTTTACCGAGCTCGGCTCGCCCGGCGGCGCGGCGAAGGTCGGGCTGACCGAGAACGACCCCGCCCCGGTCAAGGAGCTGGAGAGCAGAGCCGAAGCTTCCTAGCCGTCGCGGGCCGCTAATCCCAGCCGGAGAGCCCGAACGTGTCGCTGGGCCGCCGGCCCGAAAGCTGCTGCACCACCCACTGGTTCATCGAGACCTGTTGTTCGGCGGCTTCGACCGCGAGGCGGCTGTGCAGCTCCGGGGAGGTCCTGATCACGATCGTGCCGCTGTAGCGGCGGTCCGCCATGGGGGTCGGAACCGTTTCGCCGGTCGACAACATGATTTCGACGTGGCGGTCGACGGCCGTCTCGATTTCGCCGATGGCCTCTTGCGCGGTCGGCGCTTCGCGCCGCATGAACGGCAATTCGAGACAGGTGCCGACATATTGGCCGTGGTACGGCGACCACGCGACGCGGTAGGTGTAGTGGTTCACGCCGGGTTGGTAGCACGGGTGCTAGCGGTTCCGCGAGTCACTCATCCCCACCCGAAGAGGTGCGCGCGGTGTTGGGGCGAGGCGGCGGGCTGGTGGGTGCGGCACGGCGGGCTGTTGGGTCCGGCACGGCCGGCTGGTGGGTGCGGCACCTCTCCGAGACGACAAAGCCCTTCTCAAATCCGCTAGCAGATGCGCTAGCGAATCCGAGAGTCAGCTACTCGTAAGGTGAGGCCATGCGGACAGCGAGAATCCTCCACGTCATCCGGCACATAGGGGCGGCCGCGGTCACCACCGTCACCGCCGCGTCCACCGTCAACGCCTACCGGCCCTTGGCGCGCGGCGGATTCCCGTCGCTGTACTCCTGGATGTTCGGCCTCGTCGTCACCGAATTACCGCTGCAGACGCTGCTGAGCCAGCTCGCCGGACTGGCGGTGACCGGCCGCCGCATCAACCCGCCGCTGCGCATCATCGCGTGGGTCGTCGCCGGCCTCTCGGCCCTCGGCCTGTTGAACCTCAGCCGCGCGGGCCATCGAGCCAACGTCCCGCTAACCGAGGCGTTGGACGACGGACTGGGGCCCGATCGGCTCACCGAGACGAGGGGTCTGTGGCGCCGGCCCGCCGGCGCCGGCACCGCCAAGACGCCAGGTCTCCTGAGGATGCTGCGGATCTACCGCGACTACGCCCACGACTCCGACATCGGCTACGGCGAATACGGCAGCGCCAACCACCTCGACATCTGGCGCCGTCCCGACCTGGACCCGGCCGGCAAGGCGCCGGTGCTCTTCCAGATCCCGGGCGGCGCCTGGACGACGGGGAACAAACGGGGACAAGCGCATCCGTTGATGAGCCACCTCGCCGAGCTGGGCTGGGTCTGCGTGGCGATCAACTACCGGCACAGCCCGCGCAACACCTGGCCCGACCACATCGTCGACGTCAAGCGCGCCCTCGCCTGGGTCAAAGAGCACATCGCCGAATACGGCGGTGACCCCGACTTCGTCGTCATCACCGGCGGCTCGGCCGGCGGCCACCTGTCGGCGCTGGCCGCGCTGACGCCCAATGACCCGCAGTTCCAACCGGGTTTCGAAGACGCCGACACCCGGGTGCAAGCGGCCGTGCCGTTCTACGGCATCTACGACTTCACCCGATTCGACAAGACGCTGCATCCGATGATGCCGGGGCTGCTGATCAAGTCGATCATCAAGCAGAAGCCCGACACGCACCTGCAGACGTTCAAAGCCGCGTCACCGGTCAACCACGTCAACCCCGACGCTCCCCCGTTTTTCGTCCTGCACGGGCGCAACGACTCGCTGGCCTACGTCGAGCAGGCCCGCACGCTCGTCGAACAGCTGCGGAAAACCAGTGCCCAACCGGTGGTCTACGCCGAATTGCCATTCACCCAACACGCTTTCGACATCTTCGGCTCGGTCCGCGCCGCGCACACCGCGGTCGCCGTCGAGCAGTTCCTCGCCGAGGTCTATGCGGCGCACCTGCGCGCCGATGTGCTTGCGGCGCCGGAGGTTTCGTAGGGGTCAGGCCTTGGGACGCACGCCGGCCGCCCGGTACACGAACACCGGGTCCACCGGCACTCGCAGCGCCGTCCGGGGCAGGGCTTCGAGCACCTCGTCGGGAATCTTCTTCTTGTAGTTGAGCCGCATCGAGCCGCTGAAGGCCGGGTCGACGCCGCGGAGATCGATGTCGATCCCGAGGCCCTTGTTGGTGATGGTGGCCCGCGCCGGACCCTTGTCGGTATCCCAGGGGCAGTCGATGGAGCGCAGGTTGGCGTCACCGCGGGCCGGGAAGGTGGCGACGATCCGCGCGGCGCTGAACGCGAACCCGCCCGTATAGCGGGAGACCCCGGAGGCCGAATACACCCCGGGCACATGGCCACTGAAGTGCCGGACCACCCCGACCCGTCCCGCGCTGAAGGTGATCCCCTCGGCTTCGAGTTCCTCGCGCAACGGCGCGGGCAGCTGGCCGATTTGGGTCAGGTTGCGAAGAAATCCGAACACGACCAGACCGTAGCCCGACGACCGATGAGCCCGCAGCCTTATTGCACGGTGACGGTCAGCGTGTAGGTGCACGCGGGCTTGGCGTCCTTGCCCACAAAGCTGGTGTAGGCCGTGCTGACCGTGGTGGTCCCCGGTTTCAGCGCGCTGAACGTCCACACCTCGGTGCCCGGCGCCCCCAGGGCGTCCGAGGCCGGCTGCTCGAACTCGTGACTGAGCTGCTTGATGACCGACGAGTCGCCGATCCTGGTGTCGGGGTTCCACCGGTAGGGCGTGGTGTAGTTGGAACCCAGCTGCACGATCAGGGTGTTGCCGACGGCGAGGGTGACGGTCTGGGTGATCTCGCTCTGCGTCAGCACGTCGGTCATGGGCACCTGGAGGGTTTTGGTCGACGGCGGGTTCCTGGAGGCGAAGTGGCAGCCCACCACCGTCGACAACACGAGCGCGGCGACTGTCACCAGCAGCCTGACCTTCACCAGATCCCCCTTCGGTGTCGCTCCGGAGCCTAATAGGTCTGATCCAGACCGAAGATAGGCGACGAGGACGCCATGCGTGGCGTCCGGCAGGATGGGCTGGTGTTTGGCCTCGAACTGATCGTTGCCCTGGTGTCCACCGTCATCGTGGGGACGGTCATCGGACGGCGCTACCGCGTCGGCCCCCCGGTGTTGCTCATCTTCCTGGGCGTCCTGGTGGGCCTGATCCCCCATTTCGCGCACATCCATGTCAACGGCGAGATCGTGTTGTTGCTGTTTCTTCCCGCGATCCTGTACTGGGAGGGCCTCAACACCAGCTTCCGCGAGATCCGGGCCAACGCGCGCATCATCGTCTTCCTCAGCGTCGTCCTGGTGATCGCCACCGCGGTCGCGGTGTCGTGGACGGCACGGGCGCTGGGCATGAACCCGCACGCGGCCGGCGTCTTGGGCGCGGTCTTGTCGCCCACCGACGCGGCCGCGGTGGCCGGTCTGGCCAAGAAGCTGCCGCGCCGATCGCTGACGGTGCTCAAGGCCGAGAGTCTGATCAACGACGGCACCGCCCTGGTCCTGTTCGCCGTCAGCGTCAACGTCGCGATCGGCGGGGCCTCGATCACCCCGCCCGAGGTGACCGTCCGGTTCATCGTTTCTTACCTCGGGGGCATCGCCGCCGGCCTGCTGGTCGGTGGCGCGGTGACGCTGCTGCGCAAACGAATCGACGCACCGCAGGAGGAAGGGGCTTTGAGCCTGGTGACGCCGTTCGCGGCCTTCCTGCTTGCTCAGTCGTTGGACTGCAGCGGCGTGGTCGCGGTGATGGTGTCAGCCCTGGTCCTCGCCTACGCCAGCCCGCTGGTGATCCGGGCCCGCTCCAGGCTGCAGTCCTTCGCCTTCTGGGACATCGCGACATTCCTGCTCAACGGCTCGTTGTGGGTGTTCGTCGGCGTCCAGA